>CAIRSO010000774.1 GCA_903881215.1 uncultured Bacteroidia bacterium | reverse complement strand
GGGTAATGATGAAGCGGAAGAACACAAAAGAAAGGTATTTGAAATCTCTCCCCAAAGGAAAACGCTCCTATTGTCTTTAGATGATACCGACATTCAAACAATGGTTGAAGCACTGGAAATTACCATAAACAATAGGTTGGCTTCCGCTCAGGCATCAGGAATTGAGGACCATGGTATTGAAAGATTCATTGAATGGAGAGATAAAGTGAAAACCAGGCACATTTGTATTACCACCATTGCAAGACGCCCCATTCTTCATTGTATCAGAAAAAATCTGCTTCAACCATTGGAAGATCAGAAGTTTGATCTTTTAATTGGTGTTACAACTGACCCGGAAACATTGAAAATATTTGATGATAAGATCAGTCATTGTAAAAGATTAATGGCGAAACTAAAATTTGATTTAGCATGATAAAGAAAATGGAAAGGATTTACGAAAGTGCAGAGGAGATTCCTATTGAAGAATTCGCAAATGATTTTAATGGGAAATCAAAAGATCGATTTGAAGAGTTAGCCAAAAAAATTCCGTGGTCTGTTAAGACGCCCGAAGAGATGGCTGAAATCGAGAAACGGTGGATGAAAATGATTTGGCGTGGGAGGGGTTTGTGTTTTTTGTGTCAGTTATGGAGTTTTCAAAGAAATATGAGTTTATAAACTGGAATGATTGGGATCATTGTGTCGCGGATTCTATCAGGGATTTTCACCAGGTTTATAATCTTTATCCAAACATATTACTTGCAAACAGGCATACCCATTCCCAAATCGACTTTATTACGTCAATAAATGAGGAAAAAATGAACAACCTTCTTCTTGTAGTCGATGAGAACATTGGAAATTATCTTGACTCTTTAATCTCGGAGAACGATGAGTTTGGGATGATAACCAGCTTTTTAGATGATAACTGTGAGTTGATTTTTGCTATTGCTATTGAACCTGAACTGACAGATAAAGAATTTTTTTTACTATTTGATGACGACCCTGAGGGGGATGGTGATGATGATGGGATTTTACCTGCGCCACAAGCTGAACATGAGGATAAGAAGGTTACTGTATTGTTTTAACAAATAATCATAGCCTAACTGGCAAAAGCAAATCGAATATGAAATAATTTTTAGGCTTAACCATAAAACATGCGTACATTGTATAAAACGATCTCCATTGAGAAACTGAAAAAAGTTTATCTTGAACTTGTAAAGATGCAATTACAAATTGATCATAATGGCGGACCGGAAGAAAATGGAGCGCTTTTTGAAGAATATTTAATGCTTCGAGAAAAGATGCTCAAAAGATTTGGACTGCCTGATAAAGAAGGTTTTGCTAAAATTCTTTATGTTGATAACCAGCCAACTGAATTGGAAATTGATGACAGGGTAAAGGTACTTCATGGCGTTGCGGCAGATTATCTATTAAGCGCAGCAAAATCAGAATGCCAAATATTGAAAGAGGCTCAAGACAACAGGGAAAGTCCATTTGAAGTTTTGCCTGAATTGGGTATTGCAACCCATAGTTATACTATTTTTATTTATATCCACATACTACTTTCTAAAAGAGACACGGTTGAGAATATATTGGCTGAATTAAAAAAGGCGAACAACTCAAAAACCTTAAATGCCTTAGGGAAATTCGAACAAGGAAATGTAAAAAAGCCGGAACAATTAATTAAAAAACTGAAACAGGAAGAGATCAAATACATTGACGATTTTATAAAAACCTTCCCCAAAAATGAGTAAAAGGAAATATTTGAATATATTTCTAGTTCACAAACAGATGCTCAATTTATCAACAAAATGAAAATGGATAATCTTAATGAGCAAATCTCTCGTTATCAAATCGTTGCCATAGACGATTACAACGATAGCCCTTCCCGGGTCTACATTCCGACCTTGGATGGACAACTTACAGAACTTTCAACATTAATTTTAATTGATTTGGACACAAAAGAGGTGTTTGAACCGCAAATGCTTGGCAGTTATTTAAAGTTTGGAAGTCCGGTAAGATCTATAGATTTGAAACGGGATAACATTCAGGAGATTAATGAACGAATTGAAAAGCTTCCAGTACTTACCAGGATAAATATTCAAAGACATTTGGAAGGTAAAGCGGATGTTGAGGATGGAGGATATCTTGAATTCTACAATTTAAATGATTATCTGTTTGGAACTGTGAATAAGAGATTTCATGAAATTGGTAGTATCGGTAGCTTTGACTTTTTTTGCATTGTAATATGGAAAGCTAATCGAGCGAAATCAAAAATTGCCGGAACCCTTTTAAAAAAATTCGATGACCTTGAAAATGCCTCAAGATCAATAACAAGTGTATTACATAATATGAATATGAGTGATTATGAACGGTTTGCTTATTTGCTGGAAGTAGGATTCAGATTACCAATGCTCTCTGCAATACTCACTGTGCTTTTCCCAGATAGGTTTTTAATCTATGACTATCGTATCTGTTCTAACCCGGAGATGGAGGAATTTACCAAGCTTGAGTATCAAATTTCAGATAAACATAAATATTGGGAACTTTATCAGGAATATATAATCGCCGTAATTCATAACACGCCATCATGGATGAGCCTAAGGCACAAAGACCAATATTTATGGGGCAAATCATTTGGTTTGCAATTGAAGCGAGATATTGAATGCAATTTTATTGTTGAAAAAAGTTAATGGATATATTGTTTTCAATATGAAAGGGGATATTTTAGAACAGTTAGTTGTCGGGGGGCTGGTATTAATTATGTTTACGAAGAAATCAGATAACCAAAATGTTAAATAACAGACAGATGGAAAACTCAGTTGAAAAGTTCAGTTTAAGGTCAATAAACACCCATATTGGCATTGACCCGCATTGGGATTATTGCTGTAGCAACAGAGTGCCCTACGTCCGCATCAGCCAATCTGGAACAAAATATTGGAAAGTTAAATATGATATTCTGCCCCTGACGATGTTTGAGCGTTTTGTAGTTATTGATTATACAGATTATACCATTCCTTTTTATGACCAATACTGTAGAGATTCCAATCTGACGCATAGCAGGCAGACATATTCTGGAAGCGGCGGGTGCCTGATGTTTACTGTCTATAAAGAAGATGCAACAGAATTTGCCGAAAAACTTTATGATCTGCTCGTGGTGCTATCTATAAAAGACAAAGAGCTTTTTGAAAAAAATCCTGTTTATATAAGCACGGATGGTTGCAATCCAGAAGGGTTTAAAATAGAGAAGTATGTTGAAGATTTGAAAGTAATATCAGACCAGGAACTCATTCATCAATACAATAATATGAAAACCGAAAACCCTTTCTGGAAGAACACCATTCAATTAATTGAGAATGAGATAAAAAAACGAAAAGAATTGACGGATTTGCCAGTTCAAGAACTTAAAAAACTATCGGCAAAGGAGAGCGCAGATATTTATGCAAACACTTTTCTGAAAAACTTAAACTCCCAGCCTAAAAAGAAATAGATGCCGATTTACGGTATTTAGGACTGGGTTGAAGCTCAACTGGAAAAATCGGAGCCTTTGACCATGCTGCACCTATTTTGATTGATCACTTCAACCAGTTTACATACAATGCATGAGAGTGGTCAATTTAGAGCGGAAATGACTATATTTTCAGAACGTCATATTTTGACTAAGTCAGTTTTTACTT
>CAIRSO010000773.1 GCA_903881215.1 uncultured Bacteroidia bacterium | reverse complement strand
TTGAGATAATACTGTCCCAAAATATCGTACCTTTCTTTTTCGTCAGAATAGAAAGAACTAGCCGAAAGCTTTAAATGAAGCTTGTTGTTTGGCTTATAGTTGACGGTTAGAGCTCCCATCCGATTAGAAAATTGATCTTTCTCTTTTCCTTCAAAATAAATTTTCAGAAGATAGCTATCACTGAGTGTCCCGTATCTTGTTTCCCGTGATTCGGGTGAAAATGAATAATTGTTGCTGGCGAGATTTCCCAGAAAGCTGATTGAAAATTTTGGTGAGAAATCAAATCTCAGCAGTGTTTGAAAATCTAAACAGGCAGGGGTGTAATGACCTTTCTGATCGAGTGTACCAAGGAGATAACGGTTATCTCGGTATCGGATTCCTGTCAAGTGCGAGAGCTTGTTACCAAAACCCCGTCCCTCAAAATGAGCAGATGCACCCAAGGCCCCAACTTCGGCCGTACCGTAAGTTTTTTCCGGTATTTTGTAACTTATATCAAGAACAGACGACATTTTATCGCCATAGGCACTTTCAAATCCGCCCGAAGAAAAGCGAATGCCTGCTACGAGATCCGGATTCAGAAAACTAAGTCCTTCTTGTTCTCCGGTCTTAACCAAAAACGGACGAAAGATCTCAATGCCATTGACGTAGAGGAGATTCTCATCGAAATTACCACCTCTGACACTGTATTGAGGTGTTAGCTCATTCCGGCTGCTTACCCCGGGCAGGGTTTTGACAAGTTGCTCAATGGCACCGCCACTGTTGTTTGAGAGGAACTTAGTCAGCAAGGGATCAATGTTCACTATCCCCGGATCGGGTTTCCGCTGCTCATTTATTTGAACTTCATCAAGGTTAATGGATGATGACTGCATTTTCACAGAAATCTCTTTCAAATGGTTAGGTGGGATTGGCAGTTCAACTTTTTCATAATTAATGGCGGTGAAAATAAGTACCGAATCATTTTGGAGATTGATCTGAAGTTTGAACCTACCCAGATGATCACTGAAAGTACCACGGGGACTGTTCTTAACCTGGATGTTGACATCAGAAATGGGTGTCTTATCCAATGCAGTAACTTTGCCTGTTAATATGATCGTTTGCCCTTGACCGGAACCCGGCAAGAAGAATAGCAGATTTAATATAAGATATAGAAGAAAGCGATTTGGAGCCATAATTGATCAGGTCAAACAACCATATAAAAGTATTCAAATTATTACTCTTTCGCAGCGAGGTTATCGTCAAAAGTTAAGACAGTGTGATCAATTTTGATTATTTTCGCATTCTCATTTTAGATTCTTTATGGCTCAAAAACAAAGGCCTCTCACTTCTATATTAATTAAGCCGGCGGGACCGGATTGCAATCTTCTGTGTACCTACTGTTTTTATCTTGAGAAGGAGGCTCTTTTCCCCGAGACGAAGACTCACAGGATGAGTTTGGAAATACTTGAAGAGCTAATCCGCCAAGTGATGCAGCAGTCAGGCAGTAATGTGTCGATTGCCTGGCAAGGTGGCGAACCTGCACTTATGGGTCTCGATTTCTACCGCAAAGCAGTCGAATTTGAGATCAAATATGGCCACGGAAAGCAAGTTGGCAATGGTTTTCAGACCAATGGAACACTACTCGATAAGGATTGGGCTGCTTTCTTTAAGAAATATGATTTTTTAGTAGGGCTATCGCTGGATGGTCCCGAACACATTCATGACAGGTATCGGGTCAATAAAGGGCTTCAGAAAACATGGTCTGTCGTTGAGGAGAAAGCTAAAATGTTGCTGGAAGAAGGCGTAGCGGTCAATGCCATGTGCTGTATCACTGATTATTCTGCAGATTATCCCGAGGAGTTGTACAACTATTACAAAGGCTTGGGTCTTACCTGGATGCAGTTTATCCCTATCGTGGAAACCGATCCAAACAATCCCTCACAAGCTGCTCCCTTTTCATTGACACCGGAGAAGTATGGTAATTTCCTTGTAAAGCTATTTGATTTGTGGATGAAAGATTTTGTAAATGGGGTTCCTACCACTTCTGTCAGGCATTTTGAGTCGGTCTTTCATGCTTATGTCGGATTGGAATCTCCTGAATGTACAATGATGAAAGAGTGTGGCCCTTACGTGGTGGTCGAGCACAACGGAAACATATATTCCTGCGATTTTTTTGTAGAACCCAGGCATCGATTGGGAAATTTGAAAAACGACAAGATCATCAATATGCTCAACAGCAAGAAACAGGATGATTTTGGAAAGGCAAAGGCCTTACTTCCCCGCAAATGCCGATTCTGTCCCTGGTTGTCGAAATGCTTTGGCGGATGTACAAAAGACAGGGTCAAAGATCCAGCCGATCAACGGTTGCCCCGGTTTTGTGAAGCATATATTCAATTTTTTGAGCACGCCGATTCAACCATGAAAGTTCTCGCAAAAAATTGGATGCAGCAACAAGCCGACCACCAGGAGAGAGAGCAATCCAGAGGTAATTACTGGGCGTTTCGGGAGCCTGGGAAATGACTAGGGGACTGGGGGACTAGGAGACTGGGGGACTAGGAGACTGGGGGACTAGGAGACGGGGAGAGTGGGAGAGTGGGCGAGGGGGCGATCGCTGAGATGAAACAGGGAAACGGAGAAACAGAGAACCGTAGGGGTGGCCTGCGTCCGCCCTTTCAGATTACCTGTAAATAAAGTATGGAAACAGTGAAACGAGAAAAGTCAGAATAAATAGTATAGTCGAATAAAAATATATGCATAAAAAATTGTTATTGGGGGTGGAGGCCATCGGGCAAGGTGCCATCGACGGAGGGATCTCCGGTGTATATGCCTATCCGGGTACTCCCTCAACAGAGATAACGGAATATATTCAAGAGAACGATACTGCCATTGAACGGAACCTTCACCGGACATGGTCTGCCAATGAGAAAACTGCGATGGAGGCCGCTTTGGGCATGTCTTATGCGGGTAAAAGAACGCTTGTGTGCATGAAACATGTTGGATTAAATGTAGCTGCCGATGTTTTTATGAACATTGCCATAACCGGTATCAATGGAGGAATGGTTGTTGCCGTAGCCGATGATCCCTCGATGCACTCATCCCAAAATGAACAGGATTCAAGGTATTATGGCAACTTTGCGATGGTACCTGTTTTAGAGCCATCCAATCAGCAAGAGGCTTATGACATGACCATTGCCGGATTGGATTTGTCAGAGAAAACCGGTGTTCCTGTTATGATCAGGATCACAACACGGTTGGCACACTCCCGTTCAGGAATAATATTAGTTTCCTCCCCACGAATCGAGAACTGTCTCTCGTTACCTGCCGATCCTTTGCAATTTGTTCTCTTGCCATCAAATGCCCGAAAGAGATATAAAAATCTGCTGGCCTTGCAGGCACAGTTTCTGAAGATTTCGGAAGAGTCGATTTTTAATACATTCGAAGAGGGAACAGACAAATCTCTTGGAATTGTCTGTTGCGGAATAGCATACAATTATTTTCGGGAGAATTTTCCGGAGAAATCACCTTATCCGTACATCAAAATTTCACATTATCCGTTACCTGAGAATCATCTGAAAAGGCTTGAATCACAGGTCGATGAGATTCTTGTACTTGAAGAGGGTTACCCTTTGGTGGAGGAACAACTGAAAGGATTTTTCGAGAGGGGCAAAAAGATACATGGCCGGCTTGATGGAACCCTTCCCAGGGCAGGAGAGTTAACTCCGGATCTGGTAGCGGCAGCCCTGAAAATTGATAAGCCTGTTTTACCGAACCTTCCGGGGATACTGGTAAACAGGCCACCAGCCCTGTGCAAAGGATGTGGTCACCATGATACCTACCGTGCACTGAACGAAGTAATGGGAGAATATGGCAAGGGAAAAGTCTTTTCTGATATCGGATGCTATACATTAGGTGCCCTGCCACCATACAATTCGATCTATAGCTGCGTAGATATGGGCGCCTCTGTGACAATGGCAAAGGGCGCTGCTGATGCTGGGTTATTCCCATCTGTTGCTGTCATTGGCGACTCAACCTTCACCCACTCGGGGATAACCGGTCTGTTGGATGCTGTAAATGAAAAATCCAATATGGTATTGATTATTGGCGATAATGAGTCAATTTCCATGACCGGCGGACAGGACTCTTCGGCATTTGGACGGATTGAAGCTATTTGCGAAGGAGTCGGCGTTTTGCCCGAACATATTCACGTGCTAGAATCTTTGCCCAGGAACCATGATTTGTTGGTCAGTTTGCTCAGGAAAGAGATCGCATACAATGGAGTATCTGTCATCATACCAAGAAGGGAATGTATCCAGAAAATGGCAAGAAGAAAAAGATAGAAAAGTTGAGAGTGCGAAGATGGAAAGACGAGAGGGTGAGATTGTAGGGGCGGCCTGCGTCCGCCCTTCAAGTTTACAGATAAAGGCAGAAAAGAAACAGGGAAACAGTGAAACGGAGAACAAGTGTATAAAGAAAAAGAAAAATATGAAGTGTGACATAGTTTTAGCAGGAGTTGGCGGACAGGGAATCTTATCCATTGCTACTGTTTTGGGTTTGGCTGCCGTAGAAAACAACCTGTACCTGAAGCAGGCAGAAACGCATGGTATGAGTCAGCGAGGAGGTGCCGTTCAGTCATACCTGCGATTGTCTGATAAGCCGATATTTTCAGATTTGATCCCATCTGGTGAAGCACAGTTGATCCTGTCGGTCGAACCACTTGAATCTCTGCGGTACCTCAACTTCCTTTCTGCGGAAGGCTACGTCATCACAAATACGACTCCCTTCATCAACATAACGGACTATCCTGAACCGGAGGACGTTATGAAAAGTTTAGAAAAATTGCCCCGGGTAGTGGCCATTGATGCAGAAGAAGTTGCCAAACATGCCGGGAATATCAAATCGTCCAACATGGTAATGCTGGGTGCTGCCTCTCCTTTTATAGATCTGCCGTTGAATAGTCTTGAACAGGCAATCAGAGATATTTTTAATAGAAAGGGGCAGGAGATAGTCGACATAAATTTGAAAGCCTTTCATGCCGGGAGAGCCTTTTCTGAAGAAAAAATAAACAGGTTAAAATAGGAAATTATGATCTTACCAGGAAGGTACAACACCCTCAAAGTAGTTAAGTTTGTCGATTTTGGCGTATATCTTGATGGGGCCGAAATGGGAGAGATCCTTCTGCCGGCACGATATGTTCCCCAAGAATGTGAAGTTGGCGAAGACCTTGAAGTCTTTATCTACCTCGATTCTGAAGACAGGATTATAGCTACTACAGAGAAACCATATGCCCAGGTTGGAGAATTTGCCATGTTAAGGGTAATTGCGGTTAACAACGTCGGAGCCTTTCTGGACTGGGGACTGATGAAGGACCTACTTGTCCCCTTTCGCGAGCAAAAGATGGATATGGTCGCAGGACGTTCTTATCTTGTCTATCTTTATGTTGATCCGGATTCCAGGAGGATTGCAGCATCGGCCAAATTGGAAAAATTTCTGGACAATGTGATTCCTGAATACCAGGCAGGTGAAGAGGTTTCACTTATTGTCGAAAGTGAGAGCGATCTGGGCTACAATGCGATTATCAATCACCTTCACAGAGGAATTCTATACCATGATGAAATGCCTGGTCCCCTGAAAAAAGGCCAGCAGCTAAAGGCATACATCAAAAAAATCAGAGAAGACAAGAAGATTGATCTGTCTCTTTATAGACCTGGTTACGAACAAGTTGACGGAATTTCTCAAAATATCCTGGATAGATTAAAAGAAGCCGGAGGTTTCCTCCCTTTAAATGATAAAAGCGATGCAGCTCTGATTTTTGACCATTTTGCCATTAGCAAAAAGGTATTCAAAAAGGCTGTTGGTGCACTTTACAAGCAAAGAAGAATATCATTGGAGGAGAATGGTCTAAGACTAATTTGAAAATGTGTAAATGTGAAAATGAGGAAAGTAGAACTTTCCACATTTTCACATTTCCTTTTTCCCCAATTTTAAGTTATTGCTATATTTTTTTGGAGCGAGAATAATTTTGTTGCTTTTGCTTTATTTTTGTGCGCTTGAATTCAGAATTAATATTTCGTAACCTGTCTTTTGTGAATGGAAAATAATCATTCTGGTATTAAGAAAGTCAGTCTGGCCGGCCTCATTGTTACGCTAGGAATTGTTTATGGCGACATAGGTACCAGTCCATTGTATGTGATGAATGCGATCATGAAGGGCGGAGCCGAGATTAATAGTTTATTGATTTATGGAGCCCTCTCGTGCATCTTTTGGACCCTAACGCTTCAGACAACTTTCAAATATGTGATTATCACTCTTCAGGCCGACAACCATGGGGAAGGCGGAATATTTGCACTTTTTGCCCTGGTAAGAAGGAAAACCAATCTAATCGCCATCATCACCATGTTGGGTGGAAGTGCCTTACTTGCTGATGGCGTGATTACCCCTGCAATCACCGTGACATCAGCAGTAGAGGGATTGTCAATTTTGTATGATAACGTTCCAATTGTGCCGATTGTCCTGACCATCTTCTTGCTGCTCTTCTTTTTTCAACAGTTTGGATCTGGATTGATTGGCCGAATATTCGGTCCGGTCATGTTTATATGGTTTATCTTGCTTGCCGTCCTTGGAATCGCTCAGCTTTTACATGGGGGAGTAGGAGTTTTGGCTGCCTTGAACCCCTATTATGCCTTTAAATTTTTGTCTACTTATCCGGCAGCCATCATATTGCTGGGTGCGGTGTTTCTGGCGACAACCGGTGCTGAAGCTTTGTACTCAGACCTTGGGCATTGCGGGATAAAAAATATTAGAATTACATGGATCTTCGTGAAAATAGCATTGATCCTCAATTATTTAGGACAAGGCGCTTGGTTGCTTGATCACCTTTCGGAGGCAAAAAATGTGAATGTTTTTTACTCTATCATGCCTCAATGGTTTCTTATACCTGGAGTTCTAATTGCCACCGCTGCCGCTGTTATTGCCAGTCAGGCCTTGATTAGTGGTTCTTATACACTTATCAGCGAGGCAATTACATTAAATATCTGGCCAAGGATCAAAGTCCTGTATCCAACCTCTGTAAAGGGTCAGGTGTACATTCCATTTGTCAATTGGCTCCTATGGATTTCCTGCTCATTCGTGGTAATTTATTTCGCGAAATCTTCCAACATGGAAGGAGCATATGGACTTTCCATTACCCTTACCATGATTATGACTACTTTGCTATTGTCCGTTTATCTGCTCAAACGCAAAGTGAATATTTTCATCAGAATATTTTTGCTTACCCTTTTCCTGACAATAGAATGTACCTTCCTTTATGCCAACCTGCATAAATTTATGGATGGTGGTTGGTTAACCATTATGCTGGCATCGCTCTTCTTTATCGTCATGTACGGATGGTACTTTGGACGCAAAATCAAGAACAAATTTATCACGTTCACCAGTCTGAAGAAGGAGACCGAAGTGATCTATGAGCTCAGCATGGACTACAACGTTCCAAAGATTGCAACCAATCTGGTATATATCACCAAAGCGAATAAGCTGGATCAGATTGAGTCAAAAATCATGTACTCTATCTTCAACAAACATCCCAAAAGGGCTAATACCTATTGGTTCCTGCACATCGATAGTCTGGATACACCTGATACCTTCGAGTACACCGTGCACCACATCGTACCTGGAGTTGTGATTAAAGTCGAGTTTCATCTTGGATTTAAAGTTGAACGGCGGATCAATGTTTACTTCAAACAGATTTTGGAAGACCTGGAGAAGACCCACGAAATCAGTATGGTAAGTCATTACAAATCACTCAAGAGACACTCAATACCAGCGGATTTTCTTTTTGTCAATCTTGACAGGGTGATGATCAACGATTACAAGCTCCCGGGACTCAAAAGGTTTACGATGGGGTTGCACAATTTCATTCGGGGCATGGGCATCAACGATGTGAAAGCCTTTGGTTTGGATACAAGTAATGTGATCGAAGAGAAGATTCCAATCGTGATCGAGCGCGAAGAGAAAAAACGGATTATCAGAATTCAACGATAGATTCATTTTTTTAGACATGGCATTGCCTAGTCAAAAAAAATGAATCTATTTTATTTTTAACTTGATCTCAATCATTTTGATCGCATTTTCGACATCTGACTGATTGTTCATGACAATGTTGAATCCGCGACCGATCTTTGTTCTTTTGGCATTCCTGAAATCATCTTTTACGCTTTCAGGCAAGTCGCTCTGCTCAATAAATGGCTCAGCTTTGTCACTCACCCAAAATCCTACCCGAAAAGTTGTTGCGATAACTGCAATCCAGCAGATGGTTTTTTTCTTTTTGATGTACCTGAAAAGCCAGCATTTCCCGTCATTGTAAAATCTCCATTCTTCTGTTATCTCTTTGTGATGAGAGTATATGTATTCCTGAACGTTCTTCCAGAGAATACATTTGAGACCAATTCTTGCAAACACCAGCTCCTCATCCGGTGTGATGGTCGGATCTGTCAGTACAATCGGTTCCATGTTCTAGTTGTTTTTTATCAATTTTATCAGCCTGAAATTTCCGTTCCAGTCTGCTGCTTCATCTGAAACGACAGTCAAGCCACTGGTTTTGACGATGGATTCAAAGTTACGTGTGAGATCGGATGCAATCAGGTTTGCAAACAGGTTGACAAATCTGCGCTTAAGGGAGACCCTTTTTCCTTTCGGAACGAACTTGTCAAATACTACAACGGTGCCACCTTTTTTTAGAACTCTGGAAGCTTCTCTGATACAGGCATATGGATCAGGAATGACAGCCAGGATTAGGTGTAGAATGATTTTATCAAAGAATTCATTTTCAAAAGTAAGTGCCTGACCATCCATCTCAATGGATCTTAATTGTAAGTTCAATGTCTGGTTGCGTTTTTTGATGCGTTCAACCATGGATGGCGTGAGATCCGTGGCAGTGATGTCACAGTTGCCAGGTAAAAATTCAAGATCTAGCCCTGTTCCGGCGCCGACGATAAGGACTTTATCCCCATTCTTTACTTCCAGCGAATCAATAGAACGTTTTCTGGAATTAGCAAAGATCCGTGCAATTAAATCATAACCGGGAGTATAGAGGGTATATCGGAATTTGTTCCAGGCATTGGTATTGATTTTCATACTATAATAATTTGTTTTTTAAAGGAAGTATGGAACTCCATGTTGCATAAATTATTATCATTCTCTTGGGTGTTGTGAAGCAACATGTTCGTTTCAGAATTGGTTCCTTCGGTTTTAGATTATCAATTGAAACAAAGAGTTAAATTTTGTCTGGTAAATTTATCTGGGAAACCACACCTTCATCTTCCCTGCACCTCTGTTTGACCATAAATAATAAGGAATCAAAGTGAGATCAGAAGTTTTTGTTAAAGTGTTTAATTGGTTAATTGGTTGTTGTAGAGTAATTCCTGTTACTTTGATGACGTTCACCGCTCCGGAAAGAATATTTTTTGAATCTACTTTTAGCTTTGCTTGGTCCGGTATTCTTACGCTGACCATTTTACCCTTGTTATCGACCTCTTCAGCGCAATAAACGATTGGGCCTCTCTCAAAGGCTACGAGATGGCGGTTGGCCACAACTTTTTCATCAGTTGTCACACGCCTGACTGGCATTGGAAGATTAAGAGTGATTCTATCGTTTGGATTCCATTCCTTTGATATCTCAACAAACCCATTTCGTACGACCGCCTTAATCTCTTTCCCATTGATTTTTAAACTGAATTTTTCATGGTTCTCATCAAGATAGCTATACAGATCTCCCGGCAGGACCTGATTCCTGGCCCATCCGGGGATTCGGATATTTACTGTAAATGTACTTTTGTTATCAGGCTTCAGGGTTAATTCGATTTTTCCATCCCAGGGGTAACCAGTCTGCTGGGCAATTTGAATTTTCGATCCTTGAACCAAAACACTTGTTTGATTTGAAATAAATAGGTTTACGAATAAACCACTTTTATCTGTGGCATAGATTAATCCAGGAACCGCAGGAATAAACCTGATAAGATTGGTGGGACAACAAGAGCAGTCGAACCAAGATTGCCGGGTGCATGCCCCCATGTTGAAAAGATATTTACCATCAGATTCGAGCGGATTTGGATAGAAAAATTTCCGGCCATCTTCCGATATTCCTGATATAAGTCCATTGTAAAGTGATCTTTCGATTATATCGTAATATTTTGAATCACCTGTCAGAAGAAATAGCCGGTGGTTCCAGTAAACATCACCGATCGCAGCGCAGGTTTCATTGTATGCCGTTAAGTTGGGCAGTTCATAGTTTTCACCAAAAGCTTCACCGCTGTGCCTGGCGCCGATTCCGCCCGTCAGGTACATTTTTTTTGTGACCATATTTTCCCATATATTGTGGACTGCCTTTAGGTAGGCCTGATCATGATAAATGGCAGCCACATCGGTCATTCCCGCATAGAGGTAGACGGCACGGACCGCATGACCAACTGCCTGATCCTGTTTAACCACAGAAATTTGATCCTGGCTGTATTCACCGAAAAGTTTGTGTGTGGTAGAATCCCCGCGCTGATCCATGTAGAACTTGGATAGTTCTAGATACCTGGCATTTTTTGTAATCTGATAAAGCTGTATTAAACCTGTCTCCACGATTTCATGACCTGGAGGGATCATCAGTTTACCCGGACCAAAATTGGCTACCAGCAGATCCGCATTTTTTAGCGCAATGTCCAGGAAGTTTCTTTTGCCGGTTGCCCTGAAGTGTGCTGCTGCCGCCTCAAACAAGTGACCGCTATTATAAAGTTCATGACTCATGCGCTCACTTTCCCAACGGTTTATAGAAGGCTGAACCCACTTAGCCGGAGGATGCATCCTGTCTATGGTAAACCAGGTGGTCAGGTACCCATCCGGCTCCTGCCCGACCTTAATGATTGCAATCAGGGAGTCCAGCGTTGCATCCAACGCCGGATTGGGTTTGCTGATCAAAGTATAGGAAGCACCTTCAATGATTTTATAAAGATCAGTATCATCGAAAGGCATTTTCCCCCGGACTTTTCCTTTTATTTTGCCGCCGGCAATGAGAAAATTTTCCATCCGACCCTCTGCTTTGCATTTATCAAGGGCATATTGGATCGTAGAATCTTGAATGATTTTGATTTTTGGCAACCAAAAATTATCGGTCAGTTCGACATTTTTAATCGGAACCGATGTGATTGGATAGTCAAAAAAGGCCGGCTGTGCTTGTAAACCAAATGATAGCAACAACAGCCATAAAAACCCGATGCTATTGCTCATTTTCAGTATTTTTCACCTTTGTCTATATTCCTTAACTTGTTTTTCTTCTCTTACTTTTATTTCTTCACCTCTCTTCATGTTGCGTTGCACTCTTACAGGCTTCCCAACTTCACGACCATAATATTTTACAGGTTCAGATGGATGAGTCGACTCAACCCTTCTTTCTGGATAGTCTCTTTTGACTTCTGATTCTTTTCTTTCATTGTAACGGTTATTCTCCTCGCGTCTTGATTCATTCCTTCGGTTATAGGAGATGTCTTCCTTTTCTGAACGATGGTTGTACACGACTTCGCGCTCATTCTCATTGAACCCGCGCAAAGGATGGTCCCTATCCCGGTAACGATCCCTGTATACTGTTCTATAATAATACCTTGGATAATGGGATACATAGTAGTGGAAGTGCCTCCAGGGCTCAATGACACGCTTGTCAAGAGCAACAATAAAACAATTGCTGAGATTATACCAGGCATATGCACGGGGTAAGGATCTGCCAAACATCCATTCTCCATCTTCCATGTAAATGAATTCGCGATCCCTTACGTCATAGTAGCATTCGATATCAGGAAGGTAATAATACCGTACCAAATGGTTATTGTTGTAATCAGGTGCCCAGGAGGGTAGTTGAATATTTATTTGAATAGTTGCTTTTTGAGCAAGGGATGGAGTGCTGCAACTGCTTAATGTTAGGAATAATATGGCCAATAAAGCTAAATCGCTCTTTTTGATAGGAAGCATTTCGCTGAAGTTCCTCTGTATCTCTTTTTTTTGTGTTTTCATGACATTAATTATTTGTTGACATTAATAGGCGACCAGATATGCTGTCAATGAAAATATGCATAAATCATGCCAATCAAATGTTCAACAAATAAAAACATTCAAAATTTAAGTGTATATTATTTTCTTAACCAGGGAGGCATCGATTTTAGTGCTTCCCGGTAGACCGGGCAATTCTCAATATGGGCTCCCGGCAGATATCCCGCGCTCATCATGAATTCATTGACGATCTCGCCTCCTGTAAACTTAAAGGTTCGCTTAAACTGCTTTACCCATTCTTCTTTTGTCTTTGGATGATGGTGATCCAACCAATTCTTGAAGGATCCGAATTCCTTCTGCAATTGCAAAAGCACATTTGCATTGTGAATGGTCGCATCGATCTTTAACCGATTTCGAATAATCCCAGCGTCCATCAGGAGACGCTGCCGATCCTCTTCCTGATAAGTTGCAACTATATGAATGTTGAATTGATTAAATGCATTTCTAAAATTCTGCCGTTTATTTAAAATGGTGGTCCAGCTTAACCCGGCCTGAAAAATTTCCAGAATCAGAAGTTCAAAGAGCTCATTGTCATCTTCAATCAGAAAGCCATATTTTTGATCGTGGTAAATTCGGTGAACATTAGTAGGCTCGTACTGTTCAACGACTTCGCAATAAGAGGTTGGTTTTTCCATTTAAACTTTTTTGGAATTCAGATACTTATTCATTACAGTTCTTAACTCAACTGCATTAATTGGTTTGGTTAAGTAGGCATTAAATATCTCGCCATACATCACCTTCTCCAATTCCAAGGCATAGGCAGTTTGGGCAATGATAATCAATTCGGGGCGAAATTCCCTGATCATTTTTGCGGCATAAAAACCGTCCAATGTCGGCATTTTAATGTCCATCAGAACAAGATCGATTTCCGGAGTAATGTGACAAATATCAACTGCCTGTTCCCCTGATTTTGCAATTAAAAGTTTGTAATTCACATTTTTAATAACAATGGAAAGATACATTAG
>CAIRSO010000772.1 GCA_903881215.1 uncultured Bacteroidia bacterium | reverse complement strand
TTGAAACATAAAATATTTTTATCTGATTATCTTTGCAGCCGATTAAGCAAAAGGAATTAGTTTGTCTTTGGTATTATTTGAAAAAAGTTGACTATGCTTCGTGTTGAATTTTTAAAATATATGGCTGCTCTTGCAGCAATGTGGAAGATTAGTCCTGTAGTTGCCAGACAAATTGTAGAAGCTGAAATTTCCAGGCAAGATTTTGGCAAAGATTTTTCCTGGGGAGTTGCCACTTCTGCCTACCAGGTAGAAGGTGCATGGAACCTAGATGGCAAAGGCGAATCAATTTGGGACAGGTACACCCAAAAGCAAGGCAATATTAAAGATAGTTCCGATGGAAAAGTTGCCAGCGATTTCTATCATCGCTACAAAAGTGATTTGGGACTCTTGAAAAGCCTGAACTTAAAAAATTTCAGATTTTCTTTTTCATGGCCCAGACTTTTGCCTGATGGAACCGGAAAAGTGAATGGGCAGGGTATTGGCTTCTACGACAGAATGATTGATACGTGTCTGAATTTGGGAATTGAACCATGGGCCATGCTTTACCATTGGGACTTGCCTCAAAAGCTGGAGGACAAGGATGGCTGGACAAATCGTGACATCGTCGGCTGGTTCTCAGAATATGCTGATTTGTGCTCCCGCAAATTTGGCGACCGCATCAAACACTGGATGGTATTAAACGAACCGGGAAGTTACACGACGCTGGGTTATCTGTCCGGCATTCATGCCCCAAGCCGGATCGGAATCGGCAATTACCTCTCTTCCGTTCATCATACCTGTCTTTGTCAGGCGGAGGGGGGAAGAATCCTTCGTGAAAATGTTCCAAACGGTCATATTGGGACCACATTTTCCTGCTCCTATATTGAACCGGAGAAAGAAACCTCTCTGTATCAAAGTGCAGCCAAACGGCTTGATGTGGTTTTCAACCGGTTGTTTATAGAACCTTCCCTTGGAATGGGATATCCCTTTGAGGATCTGCCTTTTCTTGAAAAAATGGCTCCATATATTCAAAATGGAGATATGGAAAAACTTAAATATGAATTCGATTTTATTGGAATACAAAATTACTTCAGGGTAATCGCAAAGCCGTTCCCAATCCCTTATCTATGGGCTTCTCGTGTTAAACCCGAAACGGATGCCGAAATGACAGAAATGGGCTGGGAAGTACATCCTGATGGCATGTACAAGATTATCAAACAGTTTGCAAAATATCCCATCAAAGAGATAATCGTAACTGAAAATGGGGCTGCCTTTCCTGACCAGATTGTCAATGGCAGGATACATGATCTGCAACGTATCAATTTTTACAAACGTTACCTTCAGAATACTCTAAGGGCAAAGAGGGAAGGGGTAAATATCACCGGGTATTTTGCCTGGACTTTTATCGACAATTTCGAGTGGGTCGAAGGTTTTCATCCCCGATTCGGACTGGTTCACAATGATTTCAAAACCCAGGAACGAATTGTGAAGGACTCCGGTTATTGGTTTAGGGATTTTCTAAAATAAGCAGCCAGGATCTTTCCCAAACTGTATTTTTTATTTCACCGTTTTGTAATATTTCCGTAATTCTTTATTGATTAATTAGATCCGTGAAAAAATACGAATCTGATGGACAATAAACGAGCTGTAGATTTGGTCGTCATTTCTGATCTTCATTTGGGAACTTCAGGATGTCATGCTGTCGAGCTGCTTAAATACCTTAAGAGCATCAAGCCTAAAACGCTGATTTTGAACGGCGATATTGTCGATATCTGGCAATTCAAAAAGCGCTATTTCCCTAAATCCCACTTACGCGTCGTTAAACACCTGCTTGGTCTCGCTTCGCAAAGGTGTACCATATATTATGTTACCGGAAATCACGATGAGATGTTCAGACGATTTTCAGGAATGAGACTCGGAAAATTGAAAATCGTCAATGACCTGAGACTTGAACTGGATGGGAAACCGGTTTGGATATTCCATGGAGATGTCTTTGATGTGGTCATGCAGTATTCAAAATGGCTTTCAAAATTAGGTGCAGTTGGTTACGATACTCTGGTCTCACTAAATACAATGGTCAACTGGTTCCTGCGTGAACTTGATATCAACATTAAGCCAGTTTCCTTCTCAAAAAAGATCAAGGAGTCTGTTAAAGGTGCCGTTAAATATATCAATGCATTTGAAGACACTGTTGCCGCTGCAGCCATTAGGAAAGGTGCAGATTCAGTTATTTGCGGACATATTCATAAACCGGAAATAAGGAAAATTACTGTGGGAGATCAAACTGTGAACTATCTGAATTCGGGCGACTGGGTTGAAAACCTCACGTCCATTGAATACAACCAAGGTCAATGGCGAATTTTTAATTACAGGCAGGATTTTGTTGATCAACCAGGTGATATTGACACAGATTTTGAAAAATATATTGACAAGGAAGCAAAGGAGTTGTTTAACAACATGCTGGTCGATTTTCAACGATAAATCATCTTAATCAAAAGCAACATGAAAATATTATACGCAATTCAGGGAACAGGCAACGGCCATCTTAGCCGGGCAAGAGATATTATTCCAATTTTGCAGGAATTTTGTCAATGTGATATCCTGGTAAGTGGGACTCAGTGCGATGTTGAACTGGATGTTCCAGTTAAATACAGGTTGAAAGGCTTGAGTTTTTGGTTTGGAAAGAGCGGTGGCGTCGATATTTGGAAGACACTCTCAAAATCAAATTTATGGAATTTTAAACGCGAAATTGATAGTCTGAAGGTTGAAGATTATGATCTGGTAATCAATGATTTTGAACCTGTTTCTGCCTGGGCTTGCAAAAAGAAAAATGTTCCATGCATCAGTTTGAGTCACCAGGGAGCCCTCTTTAGCGACAAAGTACCTGTTCCTGCAGAAAGAGATGTGATAGGCCGTTTCATTTTGAAAAACTATGCCCCGGCAGACACCCGCATTGGTTTTCATTTCAATGCCTACGATGATTTTATTTTTACTCCCGTGATAAGAAAGCAGGTAAGAGATTGTAAAACAGAGGAACAGGATTATTTTACGGTGTATCTTCCGGCATATGATGACAAGCATTTAGTGGAGACATTGTCTTTATTTGGAGATTACAACTGGCATATTTTCTCAAAACATACGACAAAGTCCTATCAAACAGATAACATTTGGGTTAGAAAAATTACCAATGATGAGTTTGTGGCAGATATGGCCAAATCATCAGGAGTGTTATGTGGCGCTGGTTTCGAAACGCCTGCCGAAGCACTTTATTTGAATAAAAAGCTGATGGTCATTCCCATGAAAGGTCAGTATGAACAGCAGTGCAATGCTGCTGCCCTTGAAATGATGGGAGTACCGGTAATCAAAAATCTTCATCCATCACAATTTGAAATAATTAGCAATTGGCTGGAATCTGATGAAAAGGTGAAAGTCGACTTTCCGGATCAAACCAGGAAAATTATCAGAAAAATATTCGAAATAAAGGTACAGAGTGTTATCTGGCAGAACTATTATGACTTGAATTGCCAGCTTGAAATGTAACAGAATTGTAACATCTGAAGCAAAATTAAACGAAGATATTTTTGTTTATTTACTGACTTCCATCTTCAAACACTTTCCAATTCCAAAGTACACTGGCTTTTTCCAAACTACCTATGAAACTAAAAAGACTTTTTGGTTTTCTTTCACCAAAATCCAACAATTTTTTTCCTCTTTTTATTGAAGTGGCCGATAATTTGGTTCTTGCTTCAGAAAATCTTGTGAAATTGTTGACCAATGCTGGCCAAATTACAAGCCCGGATCTTCTCAATCGCTTGAAAGTGATAGAGGCCATTGGCGATTTTAAAACCAGGGCTATAATGACTGAACTCAATCTCAATTTTATCACTCCTTTTGATAGGTCCGATATTCACGATCTGGCACGTTCTATCGATGAGGTGGTGGATCTGATATATAAAACATCCAAACGAATTCATTCCTATAAGCTCTCTCCTGTTCCGGAAGAGATTGTTCAAATTGCTGAACTCATTCATCGTTCCAACAAAGAAATTCAAAATATTTT
>CAIRSO010000771.1 GCA_903881215.1 uncultured Bacteroidia bacterium | reverse complement strand
CGAAATCGCCATGATTTATCACTCAGCAACAGGAATGATTTTACCCTCATGGCTATTCCATGTGGCCATTAAAAAACAATTTATTATCGCATGAAAATTTTAGTAGTTGACGACGAAAGAGACATCCAAACTTTGTTTGAACAACGTTTCCGAAAGGAGATAAAGGAGAAAATCACTGAGTTTGTATTCGCCTTTTCAGGCGAGGAGGCACTTGCTTATTTACAACAAAATGAGCATGAAGTTGTAATTATCCTTTCTGATATCAACATGCCCGGCATGAGCGGACTCGAATTGCTGAAACACATCAAGCAGAAATATGAAATACCGCCACCGGTTGTCATGATGATTACCGCCTATGGGGATAGTGAAAATTACAGAATGGCGATGCAGCTTGGGGCAGATGATTTCTTAACCAAGCCATTAGACTTTAATTCACTCAAGGAGAAATTAAAAAACATTGTCACATGATTAAGATTTTAATTGTTGATGATGAAACAGATTTAGAGATTCTCATCAGACAAAAGTTTCGAAAAAAAATCAGGGAGCAGCAATATGAGTTCGTTTTTGCTGTAAACGGAAACGATGCTTTAAGAAAATTGCAGGAGTTTCCGGATGTGGAAATTGTACTTTGTGACATTAATATGCCAGAAATGGATGGATTGACTTTGCTGTCAAAACTCAGCGAGGTCAATCCACTGGTAAAAACGGTGATGGTGTCGGCCTACGGAGACATGGAAAACATTCGCAAAGCTATGAATCGTGGTGCCTTTGATTTCGTCACCAAACCGGTTGATTTTGAAGACCTCGAACTCACAATAGAGAAGACGATTCAGCATGTGAGCCTGATCAGGGAAACTTTGAAGGCGATAAAGGAGAACAACATATTGAAAATGTATGTCGATGAGAATGTGCTAAATTTCATGGGAAGCAGGGAATTCGAGACCTCGATCATGGTGAATGAGACTGTTGAAGCGACTGTTGCATTTATCGACATTTGCAGTTTTACTTCTATCAGCGAAAAAGAGGCGCCAGATACTGTTGTTGCCATGCTGAACAGGTATTTTGACCTGATGGTTGCGGAGATCATTGCTCAGGAAGGGATTGTGGATAAATTCATTGGCGATTGTGTGATGGCCGTCTTCAAAGGCCCCTTTCATCCTGACAGAGCGATTGATGCCTGCCTCGCTATACGGAGTAAAATTGAAACACTGAAGGGTACCGCTGATTTCTTGCCGAAAGTTTCTATTGGCATCAACAGCGGAGAAATGATTTCAGGCAACATTGGCTCCGCAACTTTGCGCAGGTTGGATTATACCGTAATAGGTGACACGGTAAATACTGCACAGCGTTTGCAAAGAGTTGCGGCTCCTAATCAGATAGTTATTACACAGGAGGGTTATGAAAGGGTGAAGCAATCCTTCAGTTGTAAATCCATTGGATCTGTTAGCCTGAAGAACAAGGCAGAGGAAGTGATGCTGCATGAAGTATTGAATTAATGTTTAATAAAACTTATTGAAACTATGCAATACGATCGACTGCATACCTTTGTGATCCATCAATTGGAGAGCGGTTTGCCTGCTTATCTTACCTACCACAACACGGAACATACGATCAGTGTTATTGAGGCCACCATGCATTTGGCAGCTTCAGAAAATATTGGCGGTGAAGATCTTATTTTGCTTAAGACAGCAGCTTTGGTTCACGATACCGGTTATTTAAAGCATCACATGGAGCATGAGGTTCTTTCCTGCGATTTTGCAAAAAAATGGCTTCCAGAATATGGATACTCCTCTTTGCAAATTGAAATAGTTTGCCGTATGATTATGGCTACCAGATTACCGCATGACCCTGCCGATCATCTGGCAGAGATATTGTGTGATGCAGATTTGTACTACCTTGGTACGGAGCATTATTCATTTTATTCAGAGAAATTGTATCTTGAATTTAGAAAGTTTGGTTTGGTCAAAACAAAGCTGGAGTGGAATCTCATGCAGGTAGAGTTCCTTTCAGCCCACAAATTTTATATCCGAACTGCCATCCAGGAAAGAGAGGCGCAAAAACAAAAGCAATTGCAACAATTAAAGGCAAAACTCGACTCCTCCATTGCCGCTTCAAAAAAAATTGACCCTGTTGATATTGTCCAGGATATTCTTTTGATGTTGGTGGGCGTTGTCTTTGCAGGATATGCCTTGAAGGGATTCCTGGTTCCCAACCATTTTTTTGATGGTGGTATTACCGGTATTTCATTGCTCGTTCACGAACTATACCATTTCAATCTTGCGATTGTGATTCTCCTGCTGAATCTGCCTTTTATTGTAGTTAGTTATTTTTCAGTGGGCAGTAGATTTGCATTCAGAACCTTCATCAGCGTGGTCCTTTTGGGCATTTGCCTGACTTTGCTCCCGGATGTAGCTATTACCAATGATAAATTGCTGATTTCAATATTTGGAGGGGTATTCCTTGGCATTGGTATAGGTCTTATAATGAGGGCAGGAGCTGCACTGGATGGAATAGAAGTACTTGCTCTATATACGTTGAAACGAACCTCATTTACCATCACAGAAATTATCCTCGGAATTAACATACTCATTTTCAGTGCGGCAGCGTTTAAGTTTGGAATTGAGACAGCGCTCTATTCTGTTTTGACCTATTTTTCTGCAACCCGGTGCATCGATTATGTCGTAGAAGGGATTCAAGCCTATACCGGCGTTACCATTATTTCGGGTAAAAGTGAACTCATAAAATACCAGCTTGTCAACGACCTGAGGCGGGGGATTACTGTTTATAAAGGAGAGAGAGGCTTTTTGCCCGGAAAGTTCGAAATCAGCGCAGATTGCGACATTATATTTACCGTCATTACCCGACTCGAATTGCGAAAATTGAAGAACCTTGTCTACAACGTTGACCCCAATGCTTTTGTATTTGCCAACACCATCAAGGAGGCATCGGGAGGAGTGATCAAGCGAAGGCACCACCATTAAATTATGATCTAAGCATGACATCCTTAGACGGGATTAATCAAAATAATAATCAATGATTTCCTGACTATTGATACACATCACAGAAAATTTGCAGGTCTTGTACTAGTATTTCTTCCTTCGAATTACTTAATATTAAGGTTTGCCAACATACAAATAGGCTGAAACACTATTGATGGCAGTAAAAATCCCAAACCCATTTTCGATATTGGCTCTAATCTCGGTGATTGAGATCGAACTGGTACTATTCTCTTGAAAATAGAGTACATACTCAGGTTGAATTTTATAGAGAATTACCCTATGCATGCCATAAAATTTGAATGACCGGGCGTTAATTTCGTAATGATCTGTATTGACCGGCTGGTTTCGGAAAAAGTCCTTCGCTGTGGATTCGCGGGTGTCAATGGCTGTTTTTACACTTTCCACATTCTTTACCACAACCAGATAATAGCTTTGGTCTGTATTTGTCCAGTTGATTTCAATGGGTGATGGCATTTCTGGCGGACCGGTCAGCCCAGTTCCCCTCTGCTCTATGGAGATTGAAGAGGCTGAGAGCGTAAGGTTTTGTGGTTTTTCTGGAACAAGCGTGGTAGCTGAGACCGTCTGATCATTGTAGGGGAAGGATAGCTGGTAAGATTTTCCGGGAGTGATAATTAAATCGCTGCTTGTGTAGATTCCTTCACCGTTACCTGTCAGGGAGTATTTCTTCCCTGATACTTGTTCAGTGATACTGACCGTTAGTTTGTTTACATCCATGTCAGAAAAGACCATATCGCTTGTAAACGGTATGAGTTTTGATATCTTTACGCTTGGAGTGCTCTCCGCATACAGATAAGATTCCACAACAGGTTTATCCTGAAATCCTGTTAAGGCTGTTTCCTGACATGCAGTCAAAGAGAACAGGATGATTAAGTAAGCTAGTTTTTTCATCATCAGAACTTAATAGAAATTGAAATATTGGGAGTCATTCCTAAATAGCTGATATCGCTTTCCAGGATAACATCATCAACCAGTTGAAATTGTTTGGAATTTACATTGGTCCGGTTGTACAGATTAAAGATAGAGAAGCTGACGGAGTTGAGTTTCCCCTTTCTGTTGAAAAGATTGAAACGATAGGAGGCAGCCACATCCAATCTATGGTAATCAGGTAGCCGATAAGAGTTTTTATCACTGACAGAATAAAAGGAAGCAGTACTGCCGTCGGTCAAACTTAGGGTATATCCACCCAGTGGTGCTGTGTAGGGCCTTCCGGTAGCAAAAATCCAGGAAGCCGAAAAGTCAAAATTACCAAATTTGTATATGCCTACCATTTTCAGTTCATTGGTGACATCCTGGTTGGCAAAAAAGTATTTGCTCGATTGAAGCGGAAACCTATTCTTTACCTCCCCAAGTGAATAGCAGATCCATCCATTAAAATTTCCCGCCTTCTTTTGGGCCAGAAGTTCCAATCCGATGGAATAACCATCGCCGGTGAAGAATTGCTCGGTTGATTGGACGCTACTACCAGGCTGGGGAATGGATCTGTACCTCATTGAATATTCGGTCACATTTGAGTTATGCTTGTAAAATCCTTCCGCACTGAATAAATAATCAGAGAGATCATAATTGATTCCCATGTTAAAATGGAGGGAAGAGCTAACCGGAATCTCCTTCCCGTTGGAAAGGATCCAGAAATCCCTGTTCCCCGACATCACATCCTCCCTTACAACCCTATTGGCAAATTGGTAATATAGTCCGGTAGAACCATTTATTGTCAGCTTGGGTGAGAGCAAATAACTGGCAGTAAGCCTTGGTTCAGGATAAATCTTGCCTGTCGAACTAAAATAATTGAACCTAAGTCCAGGTGTCAAGGTCAGCAAATTATCAAATAGAGTTAATTTGTCCTGAAGGTAAAGTCCGGTTATGGTTGCTTTGATATTTTTATCAAGTATCGTAAGGGTATCATTCTGTTGATAGCGGTAATCGATGGCATACCAGGTGCCAAATGCGCCAAATTCCAGAATGTTTTTGTCGTCATACACATATTTCCAGTCGTTTTTAAAGCTCAGGTCAATCAGATTGTTCTTCTCCAGT
>CAIRSO010000770.1 GCA_903881215.1 uncultured Bacteroidia bacterium | reverse complement strand
TTTTTTCCTGGATGATCGTTCCGCCACTCGCTGCCTGGATGACCATCCCGGGTTTCGGTCACATCATTGGTTCCACATCCATGAATATTCTTACCATCACCTACCTGATGGGGCTTCTTTGGGGTATTGGCGGACTCACCTACGGTTTGGGTGTAAGGTACCTGGGAATGTCACTTGGGAACTCAGTGGTTTTGGGCTTCTGCTCAGCATTCGGGGCATTGATACCTCCTATTTACTATGCAATCAACCCAACTGCGGGGAAAATTTCATTTATCCAAATGCTGGGAAATCCTGGCGGTAGGTTGGTTCTTCTGGGCGTGGTTGTATGCCTGGCAGGTATTGCCATCACCGGAAATGCCGGTTGGAAAAAGGAGAAGGAGCTCACGCCCGAACAAACCAAAGCAAGCGTTCTGGAGTTTAGTCTGGTGAAAGGCTTGATCATCGCAGTGATATCCGGTATCCTGAGCTCGTTCTTCAATTTCGGCATCGAAGCCGGAAAATCAATGGCCGTTATTGCCAACGAAGCCTGGAAAGTGGCCAATCCGAATCAGGGTGAATTCCTTTTCCAGAACAATGTGATTTTCGTAGTGATCCTATGGGGAGGCCTCACCACCAACCTGATCTGGACCACTATCCTGAATTTCAAGAATAAGACCTACAGCAATTTTACGGACATTAAAAAGCCCCTTCTAAATAACTATTTCTTCGCGGCACTGGCCGGCACAACATGGTTCCTGCAGTTCTTTTTTTACGGAATGGGCGAGAGTAAATTGGGCAACGGAGCCAGCTCCTGGATCCTGCATATGTCGACCATTATCCTGACGGCCAATATGTGGGGACTCTACAACAAAGAGTGGAAAGGCGTCTCAGCCAAAACCTTCCGCACTTTTGTGGTAGGAATCGCGGTCATATTGTTGTCAGTTGTTATTGTTGCATTTGGTAACTCATCCTTGTTTAAAGACTGAAGAAATTTTCGATTTTCGATTTTGGATTTTCGATTGGAATCGCAGCGTTTTGATCTGGGATGATAAAGAATTAAAAATATTAACCTTAAAAAGATAGAAAAATGAGAGAGGATATGATCCAAAAATCCTATGCCACGGCAAAAGAGATTTACGCTTCGATTGGTGTGGATACTGATGAGGTATTGAAAAAATTGGATGAGATCAGCATCAGCTTGCACTGCTGGCAAACTGATGATGTTGGCGGATTTGAAACGCCTGATGCCGCCCTTTCCGGTGGTGGAATCCAGGCTACCGGAAATTATCCGGGCAAGGCAAGAAATATTGAGCAGGTTCGTGCCGATCTCGAAAAGGTTTTTTCACTCCTTCCCGGTAAACAGCGACTCAATTTGCATGCCATCTATGGTGATTTTGGGGGCGAGATGATTGACCGCGACCAGATAGAATTGAAGCATTACCAAAGCTGGATCGACTGGTGCAAGAAACTAGGGATTGGCATGGATTTCAATGCTTCCTGTTTCTCTCACCCACGCGCAGCTGATGGTTTTACGCTCTCCAGCAAAAACGAAGAGAATCGCCAATTTTGGGTGGAGCACCTCAGACGTTGCCGTGCCATTTCGGCCGAAATAGGAAAGCAGCTTGGCACACCTTGCGTCCACAATACCTGGATCCCGGATGGTTCGAAGGATACACCAATCGACCGCAACGGGCACCGCGTATTGCTGAAAAAATCGCTGGATGAGGCCATGGCTGTCGACTATCCGAAAAGTCAGATGAAAGATGCCATAGAAAGTAAGCTTTTTGGCATCGGGGCAGAATCCATGACGGTGGGGTCTCACGATTTCTACCTTGGTTACGCAGTTGCCAACCAAAAGCTGATCTGTCTTGACAACGGTCATTTTCACCCAACGGAGCAAGTTGGGGATAAAATATCAGCCTGCCTTCAGTTTTTGGATGAGGTTTTGTTGCACGTTACCCGTCCGATTCGCTGGGATTCCGACCATGTTGTCACCTTGAATGAGGATCTTCAGCTGATCGCGCACGAAATCGTTCGCAACAATTTCCAAAGCCGGGTCAACATTGGTCTCGATTTCTTCGATGCCTCCATCAACAGAATCGGAGCCTACGTCATTGGAACCCGTTCAACACAGAAGGCCTTCCTGATCGCACTTCTGGAACCTACCAAACTCCTGCTTGAGCTGGAAGAAAAGGGGATGAATTTCGAACGGCTTGCGTACCTGGAAGAGCAAAAAACCATGCCCATCGGTGCGGTGTGGGCTTACTACCTTCTGAAATCCGGGGTGCCGGTAGGTCCTGACTATGTGGAGGAGATACAGAAATATGAGCAGGAAGTACTTAGTAAGAGGTAATAAGGATAAAGGATAAAGTTAAAAGGATAAAGTGGAAAACGATAAGGATAAAGGATAAAGTTAAAAGGATAAAGTAAAGAACGCCACGATCAGACTTTACTTATAGCACAAAGCACTATCTTCTAGAGTCCCTCACTTTATCCTTTTAACTTTATCCTTTATCCTTTTCATTTGCAATAGCTTGAATTTCTAAACACAGACAAAACATAAATGAACAGCGATTTACAAGATTTGGTAAGGGTTTCCCGCCTTTTTGGCTCCGATCCCTCATTCGTCATTGCCGGAGGTGGAAACACATCCTATAAAAATGAGGAGAAGATCTGGATCAAAGCCAGCGGCATTTCACTGGCAACCATTGATGAAGACGGATTCGTCTCGCTTTCGCGGGAAAAGCTCAGGGATATTTCCACGAAGCATTATAGTGCTGATCCGCTGTTGCGCGAAAATGAGGTAAAGGCCGACCTGCACGAAGCAATCGTATCTCCCAAGACATTGAGGCCCTCGGTAGAAACTTCGCTGCACGATCTGATTAGTTACCGATATGTAGTCCACACACATCCGACGATAGTGAATGCTCTGATGTGTTCTCAAACAGCCGCCGAAAGTTGTAAGGAAATGTTTGGAGAAACAATCTTGTTCGTTCCATATACGGATCCGGGATATATCCTTTTTACAGTCGTTGCTGGGGGGATAAAGCAGTTTTCGGACAAGAATGGTTTTCAGCCGAAGATCATTTTTCTGGAAAATCATGGGGTGTTTGTAGGGGCCGATTCAACAGAGGAAATCGAAGCTATTTACGCCGACCTGATGGCAACTATTTCAGCAAAATTGAGATTTCAACTTCCGGATACGAATAGAAAGTCAATTGCTTCGATCATAATTGACAATGTTGCACAATTGCATGAAGGGTTTAACGGTTATTCTGCCTTGGGGATTAAAAGCGATCTTACAGACCTTTTTCTGCACAGCGAAGC
>CAIRSO010000769.1 GCA_903881215.1 uncultured Bacteroidia bacterium | reverse complement strand
GAAGATCCGCAAAGCATGGATTCACTTATTCGCGCAATTGGCGGTACAACTGTTGATTGGGCCTTTAAAACTGAATGTTGCGGAGCTGGTTTTTCTGTTTCCAGAACGGATCTCGTTGCTAAACTTTCAGGGAATATCCTGAAAGATGCATCGGATCGGGGTGCCGAAGCACTTATCGTAGCATGTCCATTGTGCCAGTCCAATCTCGACATGAGGCGCGGAGCCATTAACAATACACTCGAAACTTCAATCGATATACCGGTTATATATATTACTCAGGCGATTGGATTGGCATTGGGGATTGAAGCCAAAGAGTTAGGATTGAAACGTCATTTTGTAACCGTAGAACTGTAATTATATGTCAAAGATCGGAGTATTTATCTGCCACTGCGGTGAAAATATTAGTGCCACTGTTGATGTGGAACGTGTTTCCAAGGAGATTGGTGGAATGGAAGGTGTTGCACACGCCATCGACTACAAATACATGTGTTCAGATCCTGGACAAACTTTTATCAAAGAGGCTGTCAAGAAATATGATCTTGATGGTGTCGTAGTCGGTGCCTGTTCGCCTAGAATGCATGAACCAACATTCAGGAGAGCCTGTGCAGAGTCTGGATTAAATCCCTACCTGTGCGAAATGGCTAACTTGCGTGAACACTGTTCAT
Source organism: uncultured Bacteroidia bacterium (assembly GCA_903881215.1). Classification (GTDB taxonomy): domain Bacteria; phylum Bacteroidota; class Bacteroidia; order Bacteroidales; family Prolixibacteraceae; genus CAINVV01. The sequence goes on along the minus strand of CAIRSO010000769.1, from coordinate 5,278 downwards.
GGGTACATGAAAAGAGTGAAGAAACGACTGATAAGGCCATCGACCTGGTGAAGATGCTGGTTGAGAAGGTCAAGAAAAACAAGCCACTGGATTCCATCAAAGTTCCGGTTACGAAAAGGGCTTTGGTAATTGGTGGTGGAATTGCCGGTATTCAGGCCAGTTTGGATATTGCAAATACTGGTCATCAAGTTATTTTGATCGAAAAGGACCCTTCAATTGGGGGGCATATGTCTCAATTGTCAGAGACTTTTCCAACCCTGGATTGCTCGCAGTGTATTCTTACACCCAGAATGGTAGAAGTGGCACAGCATCCAAATATAAAATTATATACCTACGCAGAACTTGAAAGTCTGGAAGGGTTTATTGGCAATTTTACAGCGAAAATTCGCCTCAAAGCCAAAAGTGTAAATTATTCCACTTGTACCGGTTGTGGCGCATGTATTCAGAAATGCCCGGTCAAGAAGATCCCGAGTGAGTTCAACGCCGGATTAGGAACCAGGACAGCCATTTATGTTCCATTTCCTCAGGCGGTTCCGAACAAACCGGTGATAGACAGGGTCAATTGCAATTATTACAAACGAGGGGCATGCAAAATTTGTGAAAAGACTTGTCAGGTTGGATCTATAGAATGGGACAAGGAAGACGAAATCATAACAGAGCAGGTTGGTGCGGTTGTTCTTGCTACAGGATTTGATGTTAAGGGCGCTGACTTCTTTCCTGAATATGGTTATGGAAAATTTAAAGATGTCTTGACGGGTCTGCAGTTTGAACGGCTTGCTTCAGCTTCGGGACCGACATTTGGTGAAATACGGCGTCCTTCCGATGGTGCTATTCCAAAAAAGATTGTATTTATCGCCTGCGCCGGATCGAGAGATCCTGCCAAGGGTATTCCATATTGTTCAAAGATATGCTGTATGTACACAGCCAAGCATGCGATGTTGTACCAGCATAAGGTGCATGATGGTGAATCAACGGTTTTTTATATGGACATCCGCGCCGGCGGAAAAAACTACGAAGAGTTTGTACGAAGAGCCATTGAGGAGGATACCGTAAATTATATTCGGGGAAGAGTTGCACGGGTATATGAAAAAAATGGAAAATTAATTGTTAAGGGAGTCGACACACTTTTGGGTGGTGAGCAGGTAGAAATTGAAGCTGATATGGTTGTACTCGCTACGGCAGGTGTTGCTAATTGTGGTTCAGAACAGCTTGCCCAAAAATTACATGTGTCTTATGACCCTTACCATTTCTTTGCTGAAGCACATCCGAAACTCAAACCAGTTGAGACAAACACGGCTGGTATTTTCTTGGCAGGCGCTTGTCAGGCTCCCAAAGATATACCGGAAACTGTTGGTATGGCTTCAGGTGCTGCAGTAAAAGTAGCTGCGCTCTTCTCGAACGATCAACTTGTCAGAGAACCTGTTGTTGCAGTTGTGAACCGTTTGGCACCACCACTTTACAGCACTTGTGTCGGATGTTTTATGTGCGAAACGGCTTGTCCTTACAATGCAATCGAGCATGAAGAGATCAAGGGGCGCGACGGAAGTCTGATCCGGACGATTGCCAGGGTTAACCAGGGACTATGTCAGGGTTGTGGAACCTGTGTTGCATTCTGCCGTTCCAAATCTATCGACATACAGGGGTATACCAACGAGCAGGTATATGCTGAAGTTATGTCTTTGTTAAACGATTAACTAATAGATAATGAGTAGTAATACTGTCTTTGAGCCCAAAATAATTGCCTTTGTTTGCAATTGGTGTACTTATGCCGGAGCTGATTTAACCGGAACCAGCCGTCTTAAATATGCCACGAATGTTAAGATCGTGCGCTTTCCTTGTACAGGCCGGATCGATTTCTTGCTCCTGCTTAAATCTTTTGCCCAGGGAGCGGATGGAGTCATCGTATCCGGATGCCATCCAAATGATTGTCATTATACCAGTGGTAATTTCCATGCCCGCCGACGCTGGATTGCCTTCCGGGCAATACTTGATCTGATGGGAGTAGATATCCGGCGTATCCAATATTCCTGGGTTTCGGCTGCTGAAGGTTCTAAATGGGCAGATCTCGTAAATAATACAGTATCAGAGATTCGCGCCCTAGGACCATACACTGAATACCAACAAGTTGCTGATTATTTAGAGAAAGGGGGATACAATGGAGAAGCTTAGGGGACGAGCTGCTGCGTTACTAGCCGATGGTTCAGTAGCGCTGATAATAGGTTATGAAGAAGGAACGAAAAGACCTCGTCCGCTTTTCTGCAGAAACAGTGAAAGCACAAAAAAATTGATTTTTGACAGCCGTTGTATCAATAATCTGGCAGTATATATTACCAAGAAAGAACTGGTGGGTAAGGATCGTATTGCTGTCACAGCTTCAATATCGACTTTGCGAAGCATTCTTCAGTTATATGTTGAGAATCAGCTTAGCGAAGAGAAATTGTTGGTCCTGACTGTTGATCTGAATGGTGAATTGAGAGAATTTGTCACTTTCGATGAAATTTCTGCTTATGTTGCGCAATTCGAACTGAAACGAGGCGAACGGGAGCAGGAGATCCTTTCCAAAATTGAAGGGATGAACCGTGAGGAACGTTGGAAATTCTGGTTGGGGGAGATGTCACATTGCTTCAAATGTTATGCTTGCCGGTCTGCATGCCCACTCTGCTATTGCTCTAAGTGTGTTGTGGAGGTGAATCGTCCGCAATGGATCAATCCATGGCCTGCTCCACTTGCTAATATGGAGTGGCACATCAACAGAGCCATGCATATGGTTGGTCGATGTACTGCTTGTGGGGCCTGTGGAGATGCGTGCCCTGTAGGAATACCTATAGATTTGATTACCAGAAAAATGATGAAAGATATGGCTCCTGAATTTGGGTACATTCCGGGTCAGCCTGCTAAACAAGGTAATGCACTTTCCAGCTGGAAGCTGGATGACAGGGAGCAATTTATACGATAAGTAGTTATGGAAACGAAATACATAAATATAAGTGGATTAGAGCAATGGTTTGATGCCATCTCAGCCAGTGGCAAAAGGATATATGCTCCTGTGAGTGCTCGCGGACAGGTTGATTTTATGCCTGTAAAACATCTAAACGAAGTAGCTAAAGAATACATTCAGACGACACAGTCTGTCAAGGCTTCTGTGTATCCAAAGGCCGAAGTATTGTTTTCATATGAAAAAGTTCATGGCAAGGTTAATCTTACTGATTTTGATCCGGAAAGTGTTTCTGAAACTGTACTTTGGAAGGTTCATCCATGCGATGCTGCCGGTTTCAAACCCCTTTCAGCCATATTCAACTGGGATACAACAGATAAGCTTATCAATGCTCATCTTTTGAAAACCACAGTTGTATCTTATAGTTGTGCCACTGCAGATGAAAGCTGTTTTTGTACTAGTGTGAATGGTAGTCCAGGCAATGTTTCCGGAAGTGATATACAGCTCACAATACTTTCTGATGGAGGAGCTATTGCTGAGATTCTTACGGCCAAAGGTGAGGCTTTAGTTGCTTTGTTGCCAGGAGTATTTGAAGCTGACCGAGGTGACAAAAAGGAGAAATACCTTGTTGATCTGCCTGCTAAATTTAGTTTGGAAGAGGTCAATGCCAAATTGAATAAGGCTTTCAATAGCACGGTATGGAAAGAGCAATCCGAACGCTGTATCGGATGCGGGGCTTGCGCCTTCGTTTGTCCTACATGTGCTTGTTTTGATATTCAGGAGGATACCCACGGCTCCAAAGGACGTCGTATCCGATGCTGGGATGCCTGTGGATTTGCCCTTTTTACCATGCATACTTCAGGACACAACCCAAGAGAGCATCAGAGTCAAAGATGGCGTCAGCGCATTCTTCATAAATTTTCATATATGCCTGAAAGACTGAGTGTTGTAGGTTGTACCGGATGCGGTCGATGTTCACGTGCCTGTCCGGTTGATATGAATATTCTTGAACACATCACTTCAATTGCAGAACAATGAGCGAAAAAAATATCTACCTGCCCTATCTTATGACCATTGATAAGGTTACAAAAGAGGCTCCGGGAGTAAAAACATACAGATTAAAATTTCAGGATGAGGCAGAGGCTGCTGCTTTTGATTTTAAAGCTGGGCAGTTTGGTGAATATTCTGCCTTTGGTGAAGGTGAATCCACGTTTTGTATTGCTTCATCTCCAACCAGAAAGGGATATATTGAGTGTACTTTTCGTGATACCGGTCGCGTCACTTCAGGCCTGGCCTCTCTGGAAGAAGGAAGTACAATGGGTTTTCGTGGTCCTTATGGCAATGTCTTTCCTATGGATGAGTGGAAGGGTAAAAGCCTGGTATTCATTGCCGGTGGAATTGCCCTTCCTCCTATGCGTTGCGTAATCTGGAATGCACTGGATTTGCGTGAAAATTTCAAAGATATCACGATAGTTTATGGTGCTAAATCGGTTAATGACTTGGTTTACAAATCGGAATTGAAAGAGTGGACTGATCGTCCCGATGTAAAAATGGTTACTACCGTGGATCCAGGAGGCGAAACGGCTGACTGGAAAGGCGAGATTGGTTTTGTACCTGCCATAGTTGAAAAGGTGGCACCATCATCAGAGAATACTATTGCGATAGTATGTGGCCCCCCGATCATGATTAAATATACTTTTCCTGTGCTTGAAAAGCTCGGCTTCAAAGATGATCAGATCTACACTACGCTTGAAAACCGTATGAAATGCGGTGTTGGTAAATGCGGCCGCTGCAATGTTGGTAAATTATACATCTGCAAGGATGGTCCGGTATTCAGCAGAGAGGAGCTGAATCTGATACCGGCGGAAGAGTATTGATAGTAATAACTTTCCCAAAGTTTCTACTTTCGATCAAATAGCGAGAGTAACTAAAAACTTTGGGAAAGTTGCTGCTATTATTTATCACTAATAGTAAAGAGTGCCAATAAATAATTGATTTTAAGAACAGAAATCAAAAACTCTAGTGCATCCTCATCTGTCTCGGATAAGTCAAAATCGTATATTACCGAGTTAAAAGCCTCAATTTTGTTAAGATCCAATTCTAAGCCTACTTCAAAAATGGCCAAAATCAATCCAAAATACCTTTCTATTGCATGAATGGCCGACCTGCCGGAATACAATTTGCTCATGATAATAGGTTCTCTGGATAGGATTTTTGCTGGGTTACCATTTGCAAGCCATTCGTTTGTCCATAGAACATTAATCAATTGGTAGTTGGGATACTTTAGAATAAGTTCTTTCAACCTTTTTCCATATCGGGAAGGCTTTTCCACCTGAAGAATTT
>CAIRSO010000768.1 GCA_903881215.1 uncultured Bacteroidia bacterium | reverse complement strand
TCCATACCAACACAACGCTGGAAGCAGCTGGCTGTTTTTTGTCCCAGAAGACGTTGCATCTTGACTTTCTTGCGAAGGTCGTCGGTGCTCTGATGCAAATGGGCGAAACGGTTGATTGTTTCTCCGGTCAGGCTGGATTTTGTGGTCATCAGATCTGCATATTGGGGATCCTGGGCCAGATCATATGTCATTCTGACGCAGTTTATGGAAGGTCTGATAATTGGATGATCTACCCAATTGTCAATCTTTTCTCCAAACATGTATACTCTAGTATTTAGTTTTCTTAAACTGTCGATGTACTGTTGCCCTGTCATAAGCATAATGATTTTCTCCTTTTTCTTTATTATTAATGTTTTATGTTAATGTTATAACTTACTGTATTAAATAACAAGCAAATTTTGTACCAAAAAGACACAATTTGTTATATTTCTTTGTTTAATATTTTTTTTGCCATATCAATCAGGTCTTCACTAACAGAAGTGTCCAATATTACATCATTCAGCTCCGGAATCTGGGGCAATAAAATATCTTTTACGACGCTTTCGATGGTATCCTGTGCCGATGGACAAGAGGCACAAGCCCCGGTTAGTCTCACCATTGCGACTCCATTCTCAATACCAGTCAAAATCGCGCCGCCGTAGTGTTGCTCCAACACCGGGTCAACTTGAGATTTCAGAATATTCCTTACATTTTCAACGATTTTTTGGTCCATGTAGTGCTCCTTTTTGTGTATTTTCACGTGGTTTCATTATATCCTTGTCAAAGAGGTTTTTCAAGATATATAATAATCATATGAAAAGATGTATATTGATTCCCTCATATGTGGAGGGTCAAATCACAAAATTGATAACACCGCTGTCTACAGATTTAATCTTATGTGCCGATAGCGGTTTGCTGCAAGCATTTCGTGCAGGTCTGGTTCCCCACGCGGTAATTGGAGACATGGATTCACTGGATGAAGCGGGATTTGATCGGAATCAATTGCCAAAAAACATTCTCTGGATCAAAGCACCCCAAGAAAAGGATCAAACCGATACTGCTCTTTGCATGGAATACGCATTGAAACAGGGTTGTGATGAAATCATTGTTGTCGGCGGTTTGGGCGGTCGGATCGATCACACGCTGGCCAACCTTCAGAACCTGGTCGGGTTCAGCCATCAAGGTGTCCAAGTTAGCCTATTGGATGAAAACAACAGGATCCATATCTTAACCGACCAAACTTTGACGATTGACGTTTTACCCGGTTATGCAGTTTCAGTTTTGTCCTGGACACCCATTTCAAGCGGTGTTACATTAACAGGATTTGCTTATCCCCTCACCAATGCCATCCTAACTCAAAATTTCCCATTGGGTGTGAGCAATGAAATTACCGGAACCTCCGCAACCATTCAAGTGCAGCATGGCACATTACTTGTTATATATTCAAAGAAAACGATTGCAACTTGACAATCGATAACCGGTTGGATAAGATATGTTCAATCGTTGATATGAGTAGTTGAAGCGATTAATTGAATATTTCATGCTAGGGGAGCTTTTGCTGAGATTGGCCGGATAACCGGCAGTACCCTAACAACCTGATCCGTTTAAAGACGGCGTAGGGAAGCGTAAACGGACAGAATGTCCGTCCCCTCCTATTTCTTAAGGAGGTTTTTTTATGTCTACTCAAAGTGGGAGCAAGATACCCGCCACAAAAATTCTTGCTATTTCAGCCATTTTAATGGCCTTGTCTGTCGCTCTTGGTGCATTGACACTATTTCGTATGCCACAGGGCGGTTCAGTCACACCCTTCTCAATGCTCCCAATATTTTTGGCCGCTTACTATTTTGGCATATCCAAAGGAATGCTAGTTGGCGCCGGGGTTGGCATTCTTAATTTATTACTAAGTCCATTCATCGTACATCCTGTCCAGGTATTTATGGATTATCCCATGGCTTTTGGGGCTCTAGCAGTTGGTGGTG
>CAIRSO010000767.1 GCA_903881215.1 uncultured Bacteroidia bacterium | reverse complement strand
TTTTGCAAAGAATTGGCTGCAAATTATTCTCCTTAAATTGTTAAAAGATACTTTAACAAACATTAACTCGTGAGATTTCCATTTTAAAAGTTGAAACAATTTGAGTGTGCAACAAGTAAACCAACGCAAACGGAAGTAAACCTACGTAAACCGCTGCAAATTTCCGAAAAAACTCTTGTATATTGCAGTATTACAATGGATTATCTTATTTATTTGTTTGAAAAAATAATTGTGTATTCAAGATATTATTTCTAATATTGCATTCAGTTAGTCAATGTAACACAAAGACGTGTTGCGAGGCAAGTAACCTTCTTAAACATTATTATCGTGATAAAGTTAAAGAAAATTCAGCGTCCGAATCCTCAGAAGCCGACCGACCCGCATAAATTTTATGTAACGGCCGAAAACGGTGGAGAGATATCACTCGAAGAAATGTCGCAACTCATTTCTGAAAAGTGTACGCTTACTGAAACAGATGTACTGGCTGCATTGAGCGCATTGATGCTCGAAATGACCAAACATTTGATGAACGGGAAAATTGTACGGTTTGGTACTTTTGGATCGTTTCAGTTAGCACTCAACAGCAGTGGCGTGGAGTCCGAAGCGGAAACCACCCGACTGCAAGTGAAAGGAGCGCGTGTAAAATTTCGTCCGGGACGACGAATTGCAGATAGTCTGCAAAACCTGAAATACACGCTAACGGTTTAAAACCGTCAAACACTCTTGTAATGATTCTTTTTTTCGATTTCGAACTACAAATTCTTATCTAAAAAACTTCTCAAAATGACACCTTCGAATAGCTTTGCAGAGCTGCTTGGAGGTGTTTTTTTGTGTTTTTGCTCCAAAAACTACCGTAAGTTTTAGTCAGAACTTACTGAACATTTCAGAAAACTTACTGAACTTTTTGAAAAAGTACCTGAATTAATTCAAGAAACTATTAAAAGCACAAAAAACAAGACGTTGAAGATTTAAACTTCACAAAGATAGCGCATTGAGGATTGTACCTGAATGGTATTATAGTATAAATATGTTTAATAATTATCAATAAAATTGTGCTTTATTAACGACGTTAAGTACAAACTGCCTAAATTTCCATAATGCGCACAATACCCGAACAAGCCCTGGAAGTACAACTAGAAGGCGTTGCTGAATACCTGACACATTATGATATTATTGTTAGCCATAGGTTTAGAGTATAGTACAGTTGGTATCGATGGCGAAGGCGAAGCGGTGAAATTGGCTGGGTGTGGGAAGATGCTGGGTGGTGTATAAGGTGAAAAAAGTATATATTTAAAGAATATCGTATCTTTGCAGCAGATCAAACTTCAAATAAGTTTATCTGAACACACAACTTAAATTTAATAGCAATGAAGTACGAACTTCTAAATAATAAGACCTTCCTGTTTTTGTTTTTTGTCTTGCTATGTAATCCATTTATTAATATATTAAGGGCACAAGATATTAATTTTGAACATCTTGGTATTCAAAAAGGGCTTTCGCAGCTTACTGTAAATAGTATCTATCAGGACCAGTTTGGAATGATGTGGTTTGCTACCCGCGAAGGTATAAACCGTTACGATGGGTATAAAATCACATCGTATTATCCACAAAAAGGGGAAGGTGCTTTGCCA
>CAIRSO010000766.1 GCA_903881215.1 uncultured Bacteroidia bacterium | reverse complement strand
GTAATATCAGATTTGGTGGAAGATCTGCTTTAAAATTGTAGGCATTCTGAATGTCCATGTAGAGCATTAATGACCACTTCTTATAATAGTATGCCTTGTCAATTCTGAGGTCTAATTGCTGGAATGCACCTAGCCTTTCTTTGTTAAACTTGCTGTAGTCAAGATACCCTCTGCCCTGAGCGTCACAGGCATTTTTAATAGACGATTTTTGAATATCCCAGGGAGTATAAGGTGAACCTCCAATATAACGCCATTTGAACCCAAAATCCCAGTTCTTCTTAAACGAACGGGTAGCAGTTATGGACAGTAAATTTCTGTTGTCCCATGCTGAAGGAACATATTGACCCTTGATATCAGTGAATTCACTTCTAACATAGGTGTAAGTCAGTACTCCCTTAAATCCAAGTAAATCCTTGTAACGGGCGAGTAATTCAACACCATAGGCACGCCCAATGCCTGAAGACCTGATCTCTTCATTTCCAAAGACCCCAAAATCAGCGCCTTTGCTTGCCAGGGAGACAGAATCCCTAACTGAGAAAGGATAGTGATTGTAGCCTTTGTAGAATCCTTCGACAGACATTTGTGTGGTTGTATTGGGACGAAAGTCAATTCCTGCAACCAGATGATTCGCGCCTATCATTCGTACCCCATTCTCCTTGTTTACCAAAACTCCCGTACTGTTTCGGTAACCCAAAGTCGTATATGCAGGTAATTGTAAATACCTTCCCGCATTGACATTAAAAGAGGTTCTGCCACTAAGCTGATAACTGGCAGATATACGGGGAGATAGATTCTCGAATGGATTGGTCATGGCAGATGAATAGCTATTCCCATCACCCCTGATTCCGATCGAAAGTTGAAGTTTCTGCTTAAAAAGCTCCCGGTTAACCTGACCAAAAAAGCCATATTTTACAAAATCCAGGTTGGATAAATAATTAAACGACTGGACATTGTTGTTGAGAAAAATCTTTTGAAATGTCTTGTTGTAATATTTGGCATTTTGCAATTCGATGCCGTAGGTAATTTTAAATTTTGTCTTGGATAAATAATAGTGTTCAAATCGGAATTTCGTTTCGCTTTCGCGCGAATCATAATTCAGAATCAAATTCGCCGGACTTACCTGGTTATCCTGGTATTTAAGTTCCGCATTGTTAAGGGTATTTTGACTGAGAATATAAGTGTTGTAACCTGAGGCATTGAAATGTTTTAAAACAAGTCCGAAGGTATAATTCCACTGTTTGTTTTCGGGGAGATAACTCAAAATGTAACGTTGTTCTTCTGTTTCATTTGCTTTGAGGTTTAATTTGGAGTTATCATAAGCACCTAATCCGATCAAGGAGAGTTCGGTCTTGTCGTTAATTTTGCTTTTGACTTTGAACTGGAAATCATTGTATGTAGGGAGAAAAGGAAGACCCAGTGCACCAAAGAGCAGTTGAAGATAGGATCTGCGAACAGAAGCTAAATAGGTTGTCTTGGCTGAAAGTGGTCCCTCAGAAGAGAATGCAAGATCGGAAGCACCAACAGTTGCGCGGAATTTGGCTTTTTCTGCATTGGCATTTTTTTGAGTAAACTCCAGAACAGAGCTCATGGCATTTCCACGTGCGGAAGGAAATGCCCCGGAGTAAAAGTTAACCTCCCTTATAAAATCAACGTTGATAATTCCAACCGGTCCGCCGGAAGCACCCTGAGTGGCAAAGTGGTTCAAATTTGGGATTTCAACTCCGTCCAGGTAAAATTTGTTCTCACTTGGTCCACCACCTCTGACAATCACATCATTTCTAAAAGAGGCGGCCGAGGAGACACCAGGAAATGACTGAATAACCTTGGTAATATCCCGGTTTCCACCAGGATTTTTTTCAATCTCATCTATTCCGATCGTTCGCAGGGAAGTAGGGCTCTCGTCGCGCTTTGGGAAAAAATTCGGCCTGACGGTGATTTCTTCTAAACGCACATCATCCTCTTCAAGTGGAACATTGATTGTCGCTCCTGCAGACAAGGTGATGCGAAATGTCTCAGAAATGTATGTTTTAAATCCAATGGCAGAGATTTTTAATTGATAAAAGCCAGGTTCGATCTGTTTTAGAATAAAATTACCATCAAGATCGCTGTTGGTACCGTTTACGCTATTTTGAATAACAACAGTGGCAAATTCTACGGGCTCATTGTTCTTAGCATTGAATACCCTTCCTTAAATGGTTTGATTGAAACAATGAAATCAATTCAATGTCTAAATTATTTCAATAATAACTTTCGGTATAACATTCGTGCAAATTCAT
>CAIRSO010000765.1 GCA_903881215.1 uncultured Bacteroidia bacterium | reverse complement strand
CCTGAACGTTTTCCATTGTCAGCCAAAAATTTCTGACCTGCTTCTTTGTTTTTTCCACCTTCCTGTGACTGTGCCTTAACAAAATACGCCTGAGTTATTGCGCCTGCCTTGGCTGAAGCAATAAGACCGGAATCACCCTTCATAACAGTAGAAAAAGCCTGCAGAATGATTTCAGAATTAAGTTCTTTGCCACCCGGAGCTTCGGGCAAATTTTTCTTGATGTTGTTACCCAAATCCACACCTATTGCATAAGCTGCAGAATCGGCCTGAGTCTTGAGATTAACTTTGGTGTTTGAAGTGTTGCACGACGCCAGAACTATTGAACCGGCTACTACTGCTAGAAGTAAATTTTTAATTTGCATAACTGTTTTCTATAAAAAATTGAATGATGGTTCTAAAAGTTGCGAAGATAACTATTTTTCGATAGATAAACATAGTAACTTGTTTATTTAATTATCTGTAACTAGTTGTCAATAGGGTCATTAATTTTGCTTCAACAATTTGTCAAAACCTGCTGTGTAATAGACTGAAAACCCTCCAAGTTCGTCATCACTGATAAAATAAGCTTCAATTTTCCCTTCTTTTAAAAGAAAATCCTTTGACTTTTCCAAGCCCATTACCATGAAAGCCGTAGCATAGGCATCCGCCGACATACAATCAGCAGCGACTACAGACACACTTAGCAGATTATGTCTTACCGGATAGCCATTGGAGGGATCTATCGTATGCGAATACCTAACGCCATTCTCCTCATAATATTTTCTGTAACTCCCTGAGGTAGATATAGCCCGGTCCTCTAACGATAAGATAGCCTGAATCTTTCTTTCATCATTCATGTTCTTTGCCGGCATCTCGATGGCTACACTCCATTTTTGCCCATCCGGTTTGGATCCATGGCCCAAAACTTCCCCTCCCACATCAATCAAATAATTTTGAATTCCTTTCTTTTCAAAATATTTTGCCAACCAGTCGGAGGTGTATCCTTGAGCGATGGCATCAAAATCGATTCGAATCCGTGGATCGGTTTTGATCAGTTTGCCTTTGGATAAATGCACATTTCTATAGCCGACCAAAGGTAGAAGCGAGTCAACCAATGCCTGATCAACATTTGCCTTCTTGGAAAATCCAAAACCCCATGCATTTACCAGCGGACCAACAGTGACATCAAAAGCTCCATCCGTTTTTGCAGACACTTCCATTGACTTATTGAAAATGGATTCGTAGATAGCATCTGAAACCACTGAAGTATCATTGTTATTGAGGCGTGAAAGAATTGAGTTGGGCAGATACGCAGAAACAGATCGATCAAACTGTTTAAAAAGCGAATCCATGGCTGGCTGGAGATTTTCATTGTTATCAGAAGAATAGGTGATCGCATAGTACGTTCCTTGCGCAGCTCCATTCATTTTGTACAACTTAAGCTCCCTTTTCTGATGAAAATAGGCCAGGATAATTAGGAATAGTCCAATAAAAACTATCGATGAGGATATAGCAGTTGTAACTTTCTTTTGACGCAAATTTATAATCATCTTAATTTCAATTCTTTAAATTGTAAATTGCAAGAATATTTCGAGCTATCATCAAATATCAGCAAACAAGAATTGTTGACTCTACTTCATTTTTCTGGCTCTTAAAATCTCTCTTTTCCCCGGTGGACCAGTAATTCTCTCAACTTGAAATCCGACAGATTGAAGTATTCTCCTTATGGAACCTTTTGCACAATATGTGACCAAAATACTACTTTCCTTCATAATGGCAAAAAGTGATTGAAAGACAGACAGCACCCATAGTTCTGGTTGCTTCTCTGGTGAAAAAGCATCAAAATATACCAGATCAATCTGAGGAAGAGTGGAATATTTTGTATCCAAAAGATCCAATTCCATTTTATGCAAAATAAATTGTTTTTGGATTGCAGTTGCACAGTTCCAGGAAGCATTGTGAATAAGATGAAAAAGAACCGGATCAGTTTCCGGAAATTGTTCAGTGTAATTCAATTTGGCCCAAACTGATTCGGACAAAGGATATTTTTCAATTGAATAATAGCAAACATGATGGTTGAATTTCAAGTTTTCCAGCAGAGTCAGATAACAATTCAGGCCTGTTCCGAAACCAATCTCAAGTATGTTGATTTCCGAAGACTGGATTTGATTAAAACCTTCCTGAATAAAAATATGCATCGACTCCTGAATTGCACCGAAAGTAGAATGATAGTGCTCGCCAATATCTTCGAGATACAAAGTGTTCGATCCATCAAGCGTTTCGACAATCTCAATTTTCATGTTCATCCGATGATCGTTTCATTTTCTCTTTACAGAAGACACTTTAAGTCCCTAATTCGACGAAAGTAAATCGAAAATAGTTAATTTTACTTGCTTAGAGACAAAATAAAATAATGCCAGCATATGCTTATCAAGCTTTATGAAGACAATCCCAACCAGAAGGAGATAGACAAAATCGTAGATATGCTGCGAGATGGAGCGGTTATTATCTTTCCTACGGATACTATTTATGGTATTGGTTGTGATATCACTAAATCAAAAGCAGTTGAGAGGGTAGCAAGAATTAAAAATGTTAAACCTGAAAAGGCGGATTTTTCCTTTATACTATATGATCTGAGCCAGATTTCTGACTATTGCAGACCATTTCCAAACGGTATTTTTAAACTTCTAAAAAAAAATCTTCCCGGCCCCTTTACATTTTTGCTGCAGGCCAATTCCAATGTTCCTAAACTTTTTAAAAACTCAAAAAAAAACATAGGTATCAGAATTCCGGAAAATAATATAATACGAACCATTGTTAAGGAGCTCGGCAATCCGGTATTATCAACTTCAGTTCATCATGATGATGTCGTTCTGGAATATATTACCGATCCGGAACTCATCGAAGAAAAGTATGGACAACTGGTCGAGCTGGTCATTGATGGCGGATATGGAGACAACCGTCCATCAACGATCGTAGATTGCACATCCGGAGAAGCAGAAATCATCAGGCAAGGAAAAGGTATTTTACTGGACTAATACCATTTAAAGTCAATACTACTCGACAAAAAAATATCTGCCCAAAGAATTCCGCTCCAAACTCTATTCATTTTAAAAATAACCACACTCGATTCTTGAACTGGTTTCAGTTTTCGCTGGGTGTATAGTTATGAGAACTGCCTTTTTAACATTGAAAGATGAGTGAGGGTATATCGCTTTAATGTCTTTTTCGACATTTATAGAAGAGCGGTAAAGGACTATTCTTGCGGCAGGAAATACAAAACTATCCGGAAGGATCGTTTTAATCTCACCTAACCAAATCACATCGGCTCCCAGACCAGCCTCTTCTTTACTATTAACATTAGCTGAATCAGGCTTTACGAATAATTTCACACCATTAAAAAGGATAAAACTCCCTCTCATACTAAGATTTAAATCCGTAATCTTCAGCGAATCAGAGAGTTTAATAAATTTTGCAATTAGAATCCCTTTTGAACCTATGTATGGTTTTAAATAGTAATTAAGTTTAGTCTCTGCATTCTCACACTTATCGTAAACCACAATTGTTCTTTTGCCTTGTGTTAAGGCGATTGCTCTTGTACCCGGAATATTAAAAAAGACCATCTCGGCTTGTGTCAACTTTACATAAGAAGAATAGACTGTAATAGTACAGAGCACTAATGCCAGCATACATATGACTTTAAAATGAAGAAAATGCCGGGATTTGTAGAACATATAAAAGAAAATACAAAGTAAAATTGCCAATACCACCTGGGTAATTGAAGGATATAACCCTTTTAAAACCGACATGGGTAATTTTTCAACAAGATTGACAGTAAACATGACCGAACGAACGGACCAATCGAGAACCAAGGCTGACAAGAAAGTTAAAAAGCCTGAAAAAAATGAGAAAAGCAGAACCAAAAAGGAGAGGTAAAGTATCAGTGTAACCAATGGGATTACTATCAGATTAGCCAACCAAAAATAAATTGGAAATTGATGGAAATAAAGGAGCGTAAAAGGAAGAGTACCAACTTGAGCAGCACAGGTAACTGAAAAGATCAGCCAGATCTGGTCCATTGTCCAGAATTTAAAATAAAATTGTTTGTATAAAAGGGGCTGAAGAACGACAATCGACAAAACTGCCATGTAAGACAGTTGAAATCCAACGTCTTGTAAAATTGCCGGATCCCAGGCAACCAGGAAGAAGGCTGAAACGGCCAAAGAATTATAAATATTTGCATTTCGCTGCATCGCTCTACCCAAAATCACGAAAGTAAGCATGACTGCAGCTCTAAGTATGGATGCTGACATTCCGG
>CAIRSO010000764.1 GCA_903881215.1 uncultured Bacteroidia bacterium | reverse complement strand
CCCTGACGGGATTAAACCCAACTCACCATCCCATCTTCTCAGTGCCCATCTTCTCACCCTCCCATCTCCGTTTCCCCGTTTCTCCGTTTCAATATTTCTCTGTAACTGATCGGGCGGACGCAGGCCGCCTCCGCACTCTCATGTCTCATGTCTCATCTCTCATGTCTCATGTCTCATCTCTCATGTCTCATCTCTCATGTCTCATCTCTCATCTCTCCGAGACTATTCCCACCTACAAATCGAATCAATATAATCCTTCGATCCATCCCGCAACCAACCATCCAGTTGAGACACGTCTTTGAGTTGCTGGCCCCGCATTCTGGGGACGTTGATGAAGGAACAGGAAAGTTCGGGAAGTGCGGTCATGTCGCCCCAGAGTTTTTCAAATTGGGTGACCGGATAAATATCTTCCTGACCTTTGCCCCAACGTTTTTTTACCTCTTTGATGGTGACATAGGTGGGCATACGGGAAGCCATTTTGTAAACTGCAGACTTTACCTTTTCGATATTGGTTAAATCATTACGGTTTAATCCAAATACAGCAAGCAGTTTGTCTATATCGATCCAAAAAGTATTTGAATTGTAATAGCTCAGGTTGAATTCAATCTTCTCATCGGGCAGAGCGAGACCTTCCACCAAACGAATCTGGCCATTTATTTTAGCCAATCCACCGCCGCGGTCGTCCAACTTGCGGGTAATCAATTCGACCGTCATTGCTTTTTGCTGTTGGATATGGTAACCAAGCACAGCAGGATCAGCATTGGCTCCCAAAGTATCAATGTTGTGTAGCAACAGGTATTTTAAATTGGGATTGTCCTCCATCAATTGTCTGAGCGTGCCATTGAGAAACAGGTTCGGTATCTCGTACCAATGTCCGACAGGATGAATGCACTGCGAAGATAAGTTATCCCGGTAATCTTCGGCCTCGCCGGATGATTTTGCCCAATTGATGAGGGCAGAATGCAAACTTTGCCTTACTTTTTGAGATTGTTCATCCAGCAGTTGTTGGGGCATCTCCTCCCACAAGAAGCGAAGATCACGTTCGGTAGGAATCAATCTTAATCCAATTATTTTACCTGGAGAAAGATAAATGTTCTTATCGCTCCTGAGCGCTTCATTCTCCTGAAGAAAAGAGGATATGGCGGGATGAGTCAAGTAACTCGTCGTAAAAACGTGCTGCAAGTTGGCGGAACAGAAGTGATCTGTAAAATGTGTTTTTGCCAGATGCGTTTCAAGAAAATTGCGGTGTTTACCGGCAAATTTGGCAAAAGGGTTCAAAGATTTGACGACACCTGCTCCTTTGGTCCAGCGACTGCCAATGCCACCGGCCAGTGAAACTATGGCCAATTCCCTGTTTTGCAACGCACGCAACCCTACATTGAAAGGACTGTCATTCCGAGGAACGTCATTATAAGAACCGTCATTGTAAGAACCGTCATTGTAAGAACCGTCATTATAAGAACCGTCATTGTAAGAACCGTCATTGTAAGAACTGTCATTCCGAACTTGATCCGGAATCCCTTGATTATAATGAGGGGATGCTGAATCAAGTTCAGCATGACGCTCAGCATGACGCTCAGCATGACGCATGACGCTGGATTGGTCTATCTCTGATGAATGTACATCCGTGATAGTTGAACTGATTGGCAACCGATTCTTGGATAGGCCAATGCGACCGGACTTGAAATCTTTTTTGATTTTTTCATGCTGGCCGGCATCAAAACCAAGTTCTGCCAACAAAGTATTTAATGACTTTTGTTGAGCGGAGGTTTCCTGATTCTGCGGAATCATCCGGTCAAACAGGTTGGTTACAAATCCGGTAAAACGCTCATTCGATTTGTAAGCATGTCCTAAAATTGAAAGTTCTTTTTGCTGACAATCAGATAAGGAATGCATATCCTTTTTCAACAGCTGAGGCAGATGTAGCGTGTAATACGCTTCAGGCATCAAAGCATTTTTTCCCTCCAGCAAATTGGCAAATGTTCCATTTTCATTGATGCTGAAATCGTACACAACAGGCTCCATGGCGAAAGGAATGGCATGTTCGTATTTCTTTTTTGTTTCGGACATGATCTGTTGAAGGCGCACCTGAGCCAAAGGTTTGGAAGAAGGATCAAAGATAAACCCCATGCCGCCTCCCGACATTCCCCCCATCATCCAAAAGCCCCAGAAATTTTCCTTGAATTCAGATTGGATTCGTTTGATGAGTGTTTCTGTGTAAAGGTTGGTTGCCCAGGGAATGATTTCCTGGATGGGTCCTTCAAAATTCTTTTGGGTAAATGCGCCGATCCCTTTTATATCACCTTGTTCAAGTTTCTGGACGACTTCATCAAAATAGGTAATGGCATTTTGTCGACCAATCCATTCTTTCCTCGACCGAAGCAGGTATTTTTCGGTGACCATTTCAAGAATGGGACCCACATCCTGTGCCATGCCACCATGCACCATCACCAGACTATCCTGAAGCTTTTGTCTTGTCTCTGAGCTTACTTTTTCAACATCCAAAATGGTGTGTTGAGGTAATAAACGACCTTTGCTGATTCCAAATTCGGGATCTCCTTCCAATGCTTGAACCCCTTTTATCAATTTCATCCCTGGCCAAACACCGCCTGAATCTTGCCAGCCACCGCCTGAGCCACCAATCCATTCGCCTAAAATTGCTTTCGATGCAACCAACCGGCGTTCATCTTCGTTTAGTACACCGGATAAACTTTCTGTTTGGCCGGTTGCACGCATGCACAAAGAAATAAGCGATGCCAGTAAATTGGTTGAAACAGCCAATCTTGAACCTTTTGGTATGTTGTTGACCTTGCTGACAATTTCGATCCCTTTGCCTTTGCCAACCATTTTTTCGAGCAATTGGCTTAAAGGCAGGCCGGCACCTTCCATTCCGGGAGGAACAATGCCCGAGGCAATGACGGCAGCTTTTAACAAACCCAGGTAATCCTTGGCAAAATCAAATACCTCAGACAGATTGTTTATCGAACAGGAAGCATTCAGATCGACGCTTGTCAATTTAAGAATTGGTTCATCGATTATTCTGAGCCATGTTTCGATGGGTGGGGCGGGCTTTGCTTCTGTCGAACTGTTCAGGACGCATAGATCAACAGAAATATTGAGGACATTGGCTCCTTCGGGATAATCCATGCCTAAAAAGAAGATATCGCTCCACCCGCTGTGGCTTAAGTCCATTCTAACCGGAGTGGACTCATGCAAACAGGGATATAATCCGGTAGTTTGATTCCTGGTAATTAATGACGGATGTATTTTCAGAGGCTGATCGACAGGGTGGCCAATGCGAAACATCCATTTGTTACCGGCTGTTGAGCGCACACTGATTCTTACCTGATCGGCAAGCGTCTGGAAAGCCAGTTGATGGTAGGCATCTGCCAGACCACTTGAAATCCCTTCGTTGGCTCCATTTTTTTCCTGAACTTCAAGGAAAAGATTGATTGCCTCTTCAAATCTGCGTTTTAACAAAAATTCATAGGCCTCGTAAGGAATGATCCCTGCAGTACCTATCTCCTTTTTCAATGGAATGTAGAAACGATGAATGGCATATAGAAAGAACAAGGCCCTGACCTTGTTGTACAAGTTTGATTCTTCTTTCCGGTACAATTCCAGCAATTTTGCTTCATCCAATAGTTCTTGCAGTGACGTCTCACCGCAGAATTTATCGATGGATTTGTTCTTGACAGAAGGATCTGAAGAACTTATGATGTTAATTAGTTGGCTCATGGATTTATTTTCCAACAGCATTCATGTTTTTCGAAATGAAAAATTTTAGCAATTCTGCTTTCCGTCCGAACTGAGATGATCACGTTTTTGTAAATGCTACCGCGGCGGGTTGGTCTTTGGTCGTTCGTTTTCACCCCTCGGCTCCGCTTGGGGACCGGGGCGTATCCCGATCTGCGGCTTGGATTTATAGGGGATTAGCATTGTGGACTGGGCAATTTAGATTTGTATGTAGCAGGAGAGGAACCTGGAGTGGTGATATTACCAAAGAGCAGTTCTTTTTAAAGCTTCCCGGAGTGCGGGATCTTTTTCCGCGGCATCTCTTAAAACTTTAATGATCCTGTTGGTTTTGTTTTCTACAGGGGCTAAAGTAGTACGACGGTCGTATATAATAAATCCAATCAATCCGAAAATCGACATCAACACCAATCCGAAGCCCCACATGAAATAGCTGTCAAATTTATCTTCAAGCCTGATGATTTGAGATTGCATGGTTTCTACTTTAGTTTCCACCCTGACCATCCTGTCGCGGTCATTTTGGTTGTAAGGTATAGTCTGCTCCTGGGCTTTTAGGATCCCGGAGAAAAGCAGAACAAAAACAAGGAATAATAATTTTTTCATGACCATTATTTAACACGAAGTTACGGTAAATAATCGAAAAAGTGAAATTTGAATTTTCTAATTGGGCTGCCTTCCGTCCGAGAT
>CAIRSO010000763.1 GCA_903881215.1 uncultured Bacteroidia bacterium | reverse complement strand
TGAAATGTTTGAAATGTTTGAAATGTTAAATTCCAGAAAGCAGTTTATAAACCTTTTATGCTCTTTAAACACATCAAACAGTCGCTTTCTCTCAGTAGTTCCTCCGTAAATCTATGTGAAACCTGAATTTCGTTCTTGAGAATAAAAGGTTAAAAAAATCTAAATGATCAATCGAACAATGATATTTTGTAACTTTGACGAGCCCTACTAATGGGTAACCGAATTATTAAACGACGAAAAATGCCTTTCACGCACAATTTTGATGATATCCGCCCTTATCGGAACGAGGAATTCCCATCTGTATTAGAACGATTATTGAATGATCCTTTGTTCATCAATGTATTGAGGAGTATGAACAAAAGTGAAGAAGAACTTGCTCATATGAGGGAGGCTTTGCTTTCAACAAAAACTATTGAAGTCTTTCAGGATAAGTTTGTTGTCCCTATGATCAATCAAATTCTTGCTACCAGTTCAGATGGATTATCAATGCAAGGCTTGGATGATTTGGATAAAAATCAACGTTATTTGTACATCTCTAATCACAGGGATATTATCCTTGACTCTGCTCTTTTGAATGTTAAAATGCATGCAAGTGGTTTTAGCCCGACTGAGATTGCTATAGGAAGCAATCTTTTGATTTTTCCCTGGATCAATGACCTGGTTCGAATTAACCGTTCGTTCATAGTTAAGCGTAACATTCCTGTCAAGGAGATGCTGGCCTCTTCCAGACATTTATCTAGCTATATCCGTCAAATGATTACCAAGGGGAGTGATTCAATTTGGATTGCTCAAAGGGAAGGGAGAGCCAAAGATGGAAATGACAGTACCCAACCTGCGCTTTTGAAGATGCTTAACATGTCTAACAGCAATGGCTTCTTCGAAGGTTTTAAAGAGCTTAAAATTGTTCCAATGGCAATATCATACGAAATTGAGCCATGCGGAAATGAAAAAGTGGCAGAGTTGAAAAAACGCGAGTCAGATCCCAATTTTCAGAAAACAGAAAAGGACGATCTAATGAATATGGTTAGTGGATTAAGCAATCAAAAGGGGCGAATTCATATTCAGTTTGGAGAGCAGATTGATGAGGAAGTTTTGCTGCACATTGCAAACGAGTCGGGCACTAACGAACGCATGAGATTGCTTGCCGAACATATTGATAAAGAGATTTACAGAAATTACAGGCTCTTTTCCAACAATTACATCGCGTATGATTTGTACTTTAAGACAACGAAGTACGATGCACAATATACCAAGGAAGAGAAAGAATCATTTATAGAACTAACCCATAAGCGATTGCAACTTGTAAATGAAGACATTGAAGATTCTATGGTACTTTGGCTGAAAATGTATGCTACCCCGGTATACAATTTCGAGAAGTTCGTCCAATAAGTAGGTCTTCTTAGATAATGTGGAATAGAACCTGAGCAAAGATAATCAGAAGGATTATAATAAATCCGATTGTAACGTAAGGAATTCCAAAGTTCAAAGTATACCCAAACCCAAATCTTTTTGGGACAAAGATTCTGGCGTCGGACTTATTTGCATAAAAAACCCCCCATTTGTAGTTTTTTGAATTACCTGACGGGTCATCAATTTGGTCCATCATTTAAGATTAAACGTTCAATAGTTTTTCGCTTAATGCCACAAGTGTCGATTTCTTGTCAGCAGTATTTACAAGCACCGAAATATTGTGCTTGCTTCCGCCATATGAAATCATGCGAATAGGGATGTCATCCAAAGCCAGGAATACCTTTGAAGCAAATCCCTTTTCTTCGGCGATCATGTTGCCAACAATACAAACAATGGTCTGGTTTTTATCTACCTCTACATCACCATATTCCTTAAGCTCATTGACGATCTCATCCAGGTGTTTTGGATTATCAATAGTTACCGAAACAGCAACTTCAGAAGTGGTTACCATGTCAACAGAGGTTTTGAAATACTCAAATATTTCAAAAATATTTTT
>CAIRSO010000762.1 GCA_903881215.1 uncultured Bacteroidia bacterium | reverse complement strand
GGGATCACGGAAAGAACTATCTAACCGTTTCATCCTTTATCCTTTTTATTTTTTTTGAAAATAAGCCTGAAAATATAAATGACACGGAGTTTAATTTGTTTAAAGAATATTAGAATACCTGTTACAGTTGCAATGAAGAACTGTATCAATAAACTTCCTGTTCCGGGATCTAGATATAAAAAAGTCACAATAATTCTTATTTTTGGTCTTAAAGAAATGAGTTGAAATTAAGGCTGTAAAAATTAGCCTTAATCAACATTTAATCAGTATTATAGCTTGCTGGTCCTTTTTATTCAATCCATTTATTCTTGAGTGGTTCGATAAAACCTTTTCCAAAGACTATACCGATGCCAACTACTCCCCCTAAAAATAACCAAATGAAAAGAATCATTGGTCGGTTGGGTTTGGATTTTTTTGTGGGTACAGAAACCGGTTCAATAATTGTAAAAACAGGAGTGTCCTGTTTGACTTGAATTTTGGCTTGTTCCAATTGTTTAGCGAGTTCCGAATAGATGCTGTAAATCAGGTTGTATTGACTTGTTAACCGTTCCTCGTCCGTCCTTGCAGTTGCTAAGGTCACACTTTTGTTGCGATCGCGAAAGGAAGCTAATTTTTCCTGCGCAGTTTCAAATTTTTTTGTTGTCTCATCGAATCGTTGCTGAATAAAATCAAGATTTACTTTTGCCTTTTTGATTTTAAATTCAGTGATGTATTGTTGCAATAACTCTTGTGCACGCTGACACAATTGAGCCGCGGCTTTGGGCTCTTTCATGGTAGAGGTTAGGGTAAGAGTGCCCTCTTTGGGATTTACACTAAGGGCGATCAATCCAGCTAATACAAGTCGAACATCTCTCTGTTTGTTGGTGAGCTCAATGGGTTTCATTTGCTCGGATAGGCCTGTCTTCTCTTGTTCTTTTCCCCGAATGGCGGTTAAGATGGTGCCGGGCAAGCTGAGGATTATTCCTGGTAATCCGATGGTGTATTTTAATAGCAGGTTTTCTTTTTGTGGCCCGGAATAGTAGTCGTAAAAGGTAACCGGTTCTTTGCGGTCACTGAAGTTGAGCGGAGTTTTCATTAACTCCAATTGATAGGGCAAGCTGGCTACTATTTGGGGATAAACAGTAGGAGAAAGATCGCTACTGGAGGTTGTATTGAGGTTTATCCCGGCCATTGCAGCCAAGCCACCTAAGCCTCCAAGTTTGGAGGAGCCGTCACTGCCGGATGGTACCATAATGGTAGTGGCTACAAACTCTTTGGGGGAGGCGAGGGCTACTATTAAACCGATTACCCCGCAAATCAGGATGGTTTTCAGTACTGTGCGACGTCCTAACCATAGAGTCTTTGCTAGCGCTAGTAGATCTATTTCATCGTCTATGGGAACTGGAGGAGGTATTTGATCTGCCATATATTTTTATTTCACGAATTTGAAAAGGATTACACGAACGGTAAGCGGGATGTTTGCAATTAAACTACTTGACGAGGTTCACTAAAGTAATAATAGTGATTGCGAGTGAACCGACGGTACTGGATATAGCCAGCCATTTCATGGCATTGTCGCCACCTTTTTCGTCCGGTTTTTTGGGTACAATGATCTCTGAGCCGGGCGTTACTTTGGGGTGTACTTTGAAGATAAAACCATGGGTTGATGCGGTTGTACCATTGGCATAGAGTACATAGACCTGCGATTTGCGCGATCTTTCGCCATACCCACCGGCCATGTCGATGTATTTGTTCAAAGTCAACCTCTTTTCGTAGGTCAGGGAGAGTGGATTTCTGACATTCCCGGATACTTTAATGGTTTGCAGTTCTCGTGGGATAAAGATTTCATCTCCGGGTAGAAGCAGCAGGTCAATGGTGCTGCCGGGATTGGCCATGATTTTGCCCAATTCGATGCTGACAGAACTTTTGGTTTTAAGGAAAAGATCATCTTTTAGGGTGCTGTCTTTGCTTATCAAGTTTTTTTTCTTTTCGATTTCGGCTTCCGAGAGTTTGTTGGTCCTCTGGAGAGTGGCTCCTGTCACAAAAGCTCCGGGGATCAATCCTCCCGCCCGTTGAATGGCATCGGAGATTCGTTCATTCTTGTTGGAGATGGCGTAGGTACCGGTATAAGCTACTTCGCCGGATATAGAGAAAGTCCCCTGATTGTTGGTACCCGGAGCACGGCGCACGAAGACCTCGTCGAAGGGTTTAAGGTGGAAAGTGTAATCTGCAGCAGATAATTTTAACTCCCGGGTCAGGTTAAATTTGAAGACTTCAGTCATCTTGTCGCTTACTTTGGCGGCCTCTTCGTAACTCAGACGGCGACTTACTTCTATCCCGGAGATGTCAGCTGCTTCGCGAAAACCTCCGGCTTTAAAGATCAGGTCGCCCAGGGTCATGTTTTCGCTGTACTCGAAGGTTTCGGGCTTGTTTACCTCGCCTGAAACAATAACCGTTTGTGCTTCGCGAAGGTCTTTGATGGAACGAATCTGAATTTCATCCTCTTTCTGAAGGTCGAGGTTGTAGCTTCCATCGAGTACCTGCTTGGGATCAAAGGAGATGTTATTGAGCGTATTGTCAGCGTTGCGGCGACTAATCAGTGCCCTGTTCATAAAGGCATCTTCGCGCAGTCCGTCGGCTTTCTTGATCAGGTCGGAAAGCTTCATGCCGGGAGTGAGCTCATAGTTACCCGGGTGAAAGACGGCTCCGGTAATGGAGACTCGGTTGCTGAAGCGGGTAAGGATGGAATCGACCTTTACAAAGTCGCCATTTTGAAGGGCAAAAGAGGCAAAATCAGGTGTAGTCACATTTTTTACTTCCCTTTCTCTGTCGTTGTTGCGAGTGATGGTAATGGATCGGGAGTATGCCTTTTCTGCAAAGCCACCGGCAAATTTCAACAGATTGGTGAGTTTTTCATTCTCCTTTATTTCGAAGAAGCCTTTGCGCTTGACTTCTCCTGCTATCTCTACCCTGGTTTTGTAGTTGGGTACGAAGAGGATGTCCTGCTCGCGCAACTGCACGTTGGCAGTAGGGTCGGCATTGATCAGGAAGTCGTACACATCAATGGTTTTGATGGTGGCACCATCGCGGATCAACCTGATTTCGCGGAAGGAGCCGTTTTCGTTGGGTCCGCCAGAGAGGTAAAGGGCGTTGAAGGCGGTCGCAGTAGCGGGTAAGGTATAGGTGCCGGGGGCATTAATTTCACCGATCACCGAGATTTTGATGGAGCGACCTCCACCGAGGGTGACTTCCGCCCAGGTGTTGGGGAATTGTCCGGCCATGCCGTTGTAAATCTCCATCAGCCTGCTTTTGATCAGGGATTTTCCTGCTTCGAAGGAGACGCCTCTCAGGTTAACGGGTCCCACATCAGGAATGTTGATGGTACCGCTTTTGTCGATGGTGAGCTGGTATTTCTGCTGCGAGGCTCCCCACACGTTGATGGTGAGCTGGTCGCCGATGCCCAGGGTGTAGTTGACCGGAATCGGGATGTTCACATCGGGTTCGAAGGTGAGTTTGTCGGAATTGAAGAGCTGGTAACCAAAGATCTTTTTGGTTTTTTCGGAGACTGCGATGGCTTTCTTGGTGGATAGGTCTTTTGCAGCCATGGTTTCAGCTCCTGTACCTATTGCGGCTCCTGGTTTTGTGCCCCCAGTTTGTAGTTGCTGAATCCGTGTGGTTAACTGGTCGATTTGGGTTTGGGAAGCTCCCTGTGCTTTGGCCATGGTGATGGCTTGGTCCTGGGTGAGGCCTCTCGTCTGCATCTCGGTTATTATCCTTTGGATTTGCGCATCAGATAGTGAACCAACATCCACGGATGTGGCATTAACTGGAAGTTGCTGTGCTGTAAGAGGGAGCACCAAAGATATTAAGAAGAGGAGGGTGAGTATGTGCTTCATGGTGTTATAAAATTCAGGTTAATCAGCAATATTGTCAAAGATTAAATCCGGGTACTTTATCATCAAGTGTAAGTGCTTTTTTATTTTTTTCCAATCAAAATTCCTTTTATCGAGCATAAATATGGGCTCTTCAAAATTTATATCGTCGAAGTATGCAATTGCTTTAAGCACCATTACAGCATTGCTTGTATATTTTATCGGGTTAAGAGGTCAAATGTTTTTGGTGAAACTGTTTCTGTGCGTAACATTTCAGTTCATGTTTTTTTATTCCAAAAATTGTACAAACAAAAGCAATATCTTTCTCATTTAGATTGGGGATATTTTTAACTCCAACCTTAAATTCTTTTAGTCCGTATAGATTTAAAACAGCATAAAAATCATTTATTCTTCCACGTTCAATAACACGCTGAAGTACTATATTTTGCATAGCGTTCCAATCAAAACGGGTTAAATCATATTCCCAGAGTAGTGAAGATCGTAACCGGGCATCCTGGTGTTTCTTATAATTATCAAAAAACATGGTCAATCTGCTTTATATTCTGCTTCTGTTATTTGCACCGTTACCATAATTAAATCCTAATTTTCGTGTCGTGCACGATTGCTTATCCGCGGTAGAAAGGGGTTAGTTTAATCTTTCAATACTCGATTTGCCCATATTCGAAATTGGGTACCACGCTGTGACTTAACCCGGTAACCTACTGAAATTATGACATCGAGGTTATAAAATTTTGTCCTGTAGTTTTTACCATCTTGCGCAGTTAGTAAGGAATCCTTACATACTGAGATCTGTTCTAATTCCCTTTCTTTGAATATATTACTAATATGTATCGTAACATTGTTGTGTGTTATCTGAAAAAGTTCAGCCATTTGCATCTGCGAAAGCCAAACGGTTTCCTCCTCAATACGCACTTCAAG
>CAIRSO010000761.1 GCA_903881215.1 uncultured Bacteroidia bacterium | reverse complement strand
CGGAAAACCGGACACTGAGCGAAGTCGAAGTGTCCTTATTAACAGGTGTTTGCATCCTTCGACTCCATTTAGATTTGTCAAGTTAATAACATTTTTTGTTAATAGTTCTTTGAAATATTTTGTATGTGGTTGATTTTCTTTTCTTTTTGCTACTTTTTCTTTTCTTTGTTGAAAATTTAATTTGTTAACATCGACCACCTCATGGGCTGCATTAATTCGACAAAAAGGAATAAGTGACCTATTGAGCGATTAAATACCCATGAGGTGTTTGGGAAAATTCTCGAATAGAAATTTAGGTACGACCTATTATTAATGGCTAGAGATAGTCCCAAACATGGTTGATTAAATATTAACCTCAAAATTCATCTGCTATGGAATTCAACAATTTTATTGGAATTGACATTTCCAAGGACACATTCGATTTAGCACTGATAAGGGAAAACAGAGAAACTGCAATGATTTCCCGTAGTTTTTCCAATACTCATTCGGGATTGGTTCATCTGGAAGAATTCCTGAAAAACCAGGAATTGAAAATGACTGAAACCTTATTTTGTATGGAACATACCGGAATTTATTGTCGGTTGCTATCGGAGTATCTTACAGAACGAAAGTATCACGTTTGGCTAGAGATGCCAGTGAAGATCATTCGCTCTCTTGGATTACAGCGAGGCAAAAATGACCGAATTGATGCTAAAAGACTGGCACAATACGCTTTTACCAACAAAGCTAAGGCTACATTGTGGAATCCACCGCGCGAAATCGTCATTCAAATTCACGATTTGCTCACCTTAAGAGATCGTCTGGTGGAATCACGAAAATCACTTAAACAACCAATCAATGAGTTTAATAAAACTGGCTTTACTGAGGCTGCCAAATTGATCGAAAGCAAATGTAGTATCACCCTGAATGCTATCGATAAAGAAATCAAACAAATTGAAAAAGACCTGGATGATATGATCAACAAAGATTCGAACCTGCAAAGACTTTATCAATTAGCCACCAGTGTTCCTGGTATTGGTAAAATAACAACTTTATTTTTACTTTACTTTACCAATGAGTTTACACTGTTCAGCAATGCTAAGCAATTAGCGTGTTATTGCGGTATCGCTCCTTTTGAATACAAATCAGGTACTTCAATAAGAGGCAAAACAAAAGTTAGCCCTTTTGCAAATAAAAAGCTAAAAAAACTCTTACATCTGGTTGCTTTATCAACAATCTCTAAGGACCGGCAACTCGTTGGTTATTATCAAAGAAAAGTCAGTGAAGGAAAAAACAAGATGCTTGTAATTAATGCCATACGAAATAAAGTCCTTCATCGACTTTGTGCCGTGATAAATCGAGGAACCCCTTTCCAAACAGAATATCAGCTAATGTAAAAAATATTTCAAAGAACGCTTGCTTTTATCATAGAAATCGCTCAGGATCCAATTGATATGACTTTTCGAAGTTAGCTCAATCTTCAAATCTTCAAATTTTCAAATCTTCAAATTCTAATCAATGACAACAACAAAATTCTTTTCCCGTTTTTTCCTGGTGGTAGTATGTTCGATAATTTTTGCAGAAACTGCCTGTGCTCAGGATAAAAAAATCGAAACTATTAAAATTAAAACTTCTGCGGTCTGTGGCATGTGCAAAGACCGGATTGAAAATGGCATGGCCTTTGAAAAAGGGGTGAAAGATGTATTACTAGATGTGGAGACAAAAGTTGCAACCATTAAGTACAACACGAAAACCACT
>CAIRSO010000760.1 GCA_903881215.1 uncultured Bacteroidia bacterium | reverse complement strand
CTCGTCCCGGCTGGGACGAAATTGTCAATCAACATTTGCTTTCTACCCATATTTAATGCCTCCGGCATAACGAATTTCCACATTTCCATATTTCCACATTTCCACATTTCCATATTTCCATATTTCCACATTTCCACATTTCCATATTTCCACATTTCCACATTTCCACATTTCCATATTTCCACATTTCCACATTTCCATATTTCCACATTTCCGTATTATTTGATATTTCCCATCCAATCAGAGACTTCTTTTGCATTTACTGCAAGATTTTCCTGCGACCAATCACCAATCATGGAAAGGATAATTCGTTTGTATCTTTTTTTATCCGCCTCATAAATGTAAAAACAGTTGATGCGTTCTCCGGCATCAGCCATGGTGTTTTTAGGTTTCGTCAAGGTTCCGGTGACACAGGTAAGGGCTTTTCCTGCATACAGTGTGAACTCCGCGGAAGCCACTTGAGTCAGGGTCGCATCACAAACACTGAAGTTTTTCTGCATATCTTTTTCGGAAAGATATCCCAGCGAATCGGGGAAAACCCATGGTGTCGTTTTAATAAAACTTTTCACCTTACCGGTGCCATCCATCATCCAGCCATTGTGGTTATACCCCCAGGCATAGTTGGTATATTCAGACTGAAATATCAGCGAACTGACTTGATTTGAGGCAGTCTCCTCTGTACCAATCTCATTCAAATTGATACATCCGGCGAGAAGGCTCAATATAACTGCTGTAAATATAAAGTTTTTCATCTCCTGGAATTTTTGTTTGTAGTCCTTACGAACTGAATCAGATAAACGCTACAATGCATGAATTTTTTGTATGTCAAAATTAAATCAACTCTTGTCTTTGTTAAAATGAAATCTTAAAATTGATACCTGTCGAAGTATGTTTTAAATTTTCCTTTGACATACCTGCAACCGGAATTTTAGCGTACGGCTCCAGATGCAAATAGATTCTGGAGGACAATTTTCTTTCAACCCCCACCATGAAATTTAATCGACCTGCGAAATCAAAAGCCCGGTCGGAAGCAAAACTGTTTTCTATAACAGACACCTTTTCAACAATGCTGTATGTCTTTATGTCCGCGCTACCGCTCAATAATGTAGCCGGTGCGAACACTTGTGAATAGGAGGTATTTTTGTCTTCCTGTTTGAGGTAAACCAACGAAGAGATGCCCGTCGAAACATAATAAGTATTTGACTTTTCGGACAGGAACCTCCAGGTAATATTTACTGGTAAATCCAGGTTGATCAGTTTCGTATTTGTCTGATTTTTGGGAGCAGATGAAATGGTGGAGATACCCGGTGCTTTATTCACGATTCTTTGATTTTCAAGCTGTAAGCCAGTAGATAATTGAAAATTTCCAAACAAGGAAATGTCAGCAGTCAATCCTCCGGTGTAATTAAATGAACTCGCTGAGGAGGTGGTGTTTATCCCTGGGGAGAAGTTTACGCCAATTCTTATTTTTCGCTTGTTAACTGCCGCAACATTTTGATTTTCCTTTGTTATTTGTTTGTCCTGCAATTGATCTGTTGTTTTTATTTGAATTGTATCTGGAGGGGTTTTGATCTTATCTGCTTGATTGTCATTTTTTTGAAGATCAGCGATGGCAAAAGCCGGACTATTTTTGACGGAGTCTTTTCCGTCGTTAGAGATCGTCTGAACGGAAGAAGGTTTGCCTTTATCCGCTGCAATCATGTAATTCTTCGGATCAGGTCTTGAAATTGATTTTATTCTCCTGGAGGAAATTTGGTTAAGGTTTATTTTATTGGCTATTTCTGGCGTGGAAAGATGTTCTCCTGTATTTTTGACGGATTCGGAAGTGCCATTGTCCATTTTTGCAATTTGCACACTATTTATTTTCAAGGCATCATTTTTATCTGAGAGGATGAAAATAGAACCCAAAGTCCCTAAGATCAGACAAGCAGCTATACCAGAAGCTATTCGCCAAAGGATTTTCCGCTTTCTATTCTTTTGTTTATGCAAAAAATCTTCCCAGGCACCCGGGATATAGTCCTCTTCGTAACTATTCAGGGAATGTCTTATCTGAGAAAAGAATTCGCTTTCGCTTTTATTATTTTTCATCATCCGCATCAAAATTTGCCGGCAATAACTCCCTCAGTTGTTTTTTTGCCCGTGTTAAATAGACCCTGGAAGAACTGACAGGAATTCCAAGTTGTTCTGATATCTCTTCGTGACTATATCCTTCAATTTCGTAAAGACAGAAAACGGTCTTATGAAAGTGTGGCAACAGATTCAGTATTTTAACGATTTCCTGAGCAGTAATATGACTGATTGCATTGGGTGTCTCGTCTGGAATTGTAAGTTTCTCATTTTCAATAAACAGGAAATTTTTATTCCGTCTTAAATAATCAATAGAAGTATTAATAACAATCTTCCGCAACCATCCTGTAAAAGGTTTGGACACGTCATATTTTCCAATATTCGAAAATATTTTCATGAAACTATCGTTCACAACCTCCAGCGCTTCACTGCGTTGATGATTATACATCAGTGCAACACTCAAGGCATATCCAAAGAATTTTTTATACAGGATCTCCTGATATTTTTCTTTCTTCTTAATACATCCTTGAACGATAAACGCTAAATTATCCTCATTAATACTTTCCAAAATGCAATTTCATTGATAAATTTTCCCGGCTTAAATTACTCAATTACCATGAAATTGAAAATCGTCTTCATGCGTTTCCAGCAATATTTTTTTACTGACAATACGATGGCCGATGTATGAAACGCTACAAGCAAGAGAAATATTTGCAAATCGCTATTATAAAATATAACACAGATTTACGCAGAGAAACTGTTTAAATATTAAAATATCAATATGCCGGAGGCATAAAATGCGGGTAGAAATCAAATGATTGATAGACCATATCGTCCCATACGGGACGAGATAATCACCGATTATTAATTTTCTACCCACATAATATCCCTGCCGGGATTTAAAAATTAAATTTAAACAGTCTCTAAAAAGAGTTACACAGAGAAGGCACAGATTATCAAAGTGCTATAAAGATTTTCTCCCAGACTTTTTAGATCCCTTAAATAGGATCCAAATCGATGATTTTGTCGAAATAGGGTCTTAGGTTTTGGCGATG
>CAIRSO010000759.1 GCA_903881215.1 uncultured Bacteroidia bacterium | reverse complement strand
ATTTACTCCAAAAGGACTTGGTGGATTTGGAAAATATACCTTTAGTGAAGCTCAAATTACATCAAACTCTTTTACTTTCAAGGAACATGAAGTTCTTGCTGATACTTCCGATTTTGATTTAGTTTCAAAAGGTACGTTGAATGAAATGGCATTTAAAACTAAAAATGTTGCTACGTATGTGAATTATGAAAAGAAAAAAGCAACCTTTAAAGCCAATGATGAATTGACCGTTGTTCAATTTCCTAAGAATAAATATATCTGCTATTTGAATCAGTTTTCGTGGGATATGGTTACAAAACAAATTGAGTTAGGTGATCCAGAAGCTCTTACTAAAACAGATGTTGCGTCAGGATTGCATTTTTATTCTGTTCATCCTAAGCAGGATACATTGAACTTTACCGCGCCATATGCAAAATATGACTTAAATAAATATATTATTGATGCCTATAAAGTTGCTTATATTGATGTCGCCGATTCTAGAATATTCCCAAATAAAGATAGTATCATAACTGTTCGTCAAGATGCAAAAATGAAAACCATTGAAAATGCAACAATGCTTGCAAATAGGGATAATAAATATCATACTATTTATAATGCAACTTTCAATATTAATGGTAGATTAGATTATACCGGTAATGGTTCTTATGATTATATTGATGAGACTAAAGCAAAGCAAACATTGTTAATGACTTATATTGGAGTTGATTCGGTATATAGAACATATGCAACGGGAAAAATTTCTGAAAAAGATTCCTTCAAATTATCACCTGTTTATAGTTATTATGGTGATTTTAGAATGAATGCTTGGCGAAAAGATCTTACTTACACTGGTAATGTGTTAATTGCTAACGAATGTAATAAAGTAAAACCAATGTGGTTGAAGTTTAATAGTGAAATTGATGCAAATGATATTTACATTCCAATTTCAACAAATCCTGTTGATAGAAATGGAGATACAATTGGAACATCTATTTATATAAATCCACGGCCAACAGCTTTCTATACAGCATTCTTGTCACCTAAAGCTCATTTAGATGATAATGAAGTTGTTGATGCTTCGGGCTATTTGTATTACGATAAATCTTCTCGTCGTTATAAAATAGGTGCTCGTGAAAAAATTCTTAATGAAGAAATTCAGGGTAATTTACTGACCTACCATAGAGAATACTGTAATTCTTATGCCGAAGGAAAACTTAACTTAGGACTTGATTTAGGTCAAGTAAAGGTTGGCACCTATGGGTCAATTTCTCATAACATTGTTTCAAATCGTGTAACACTCGAAACCTTTTCATCTGTTGACTTTATGTTTGATGCTGGTATTATGAAAAATATTGCTGATACACTTATTAAGCGACCAAATGTGAAAGGTGTTGATATGACAAGATCTGCATTTAAAAAAGGCGTAACCGAATTACTTGGACTTGAAAGAGCAAAAGAAACTTTAGCTGAAATTCAGTTGTATGGAAACGTTCGAAAAATGCCTAAAGAATTTGAACATACGATTACATTCTCGTATCTTGATATGGTTTGGGATACTGTAGCTTCTGCTTATAGATCTGTGGGGCAAATAGGTATTTATAGTATTAATGATATAACCGTAAATAAAATGGTTACGGGATATGTTGAGTACGCAAAACTCTATGCCGGTGATATGTTTACCGTTTATTTTGAATTGGATGAAAACAAATGGTTCTTCTTTACATATAAT
>CAIRSO010000758.1 GCA_903881215.1 uncultured Bacteroidia bacterium | reverse complement strand
AGCCATCTTATTTGCAGTTTCTATCAGCCGGGTAATTGGATTTGTAAACCGGCGGGCAAATGTAAATGCCAATAAAAATGCGCCTCCCATGATTAATGCCCCAATCGTGAGCGACGTCAGGGCTGCTTTCAATATTAAAGCATTGTATTCAGACATTTGAATACTGGCGCCAAAAATATAGGTACGTCCATTCTCATCTGTTCGAGGAACAAGAACCATCCGTCCTTTACCCCACTCATTATCAAAGGTAGAGAAAACGGGTTTCATCTCTGATTCCAAAGCTAGTTTAAATGATTCGGGGTCTTGGTGACGTTCAAAAAAAGCTGCAACGGGTGAAGTTGGATCCTCAATATCCGAATGTGTGGCAGTAGTGAAAAAAAACTGATCTTCGACAATCAAGACACTCCAAAGGTATTGAAGATGCAACCGGCGGCAAAGATCGTCGTTGCGTTCGACGATGAAATTAAATTTCTCCTGTGATATAGAAGTTGAGTCTATGATTTGATTATGGTAATCTGGTCCAACAATCTCACTCGACATTTCTGCTGCCATTAGAAGTCGTGCATCGGCTGCGTTTAAATAATTTTTAGACAAATTGAAAATTAGTATGATGGTAAACAAAACAGTGGCAACACCGGATACGAGCGAGATGACTGATATCCAGATAAACACAATGCTGTGCCGATTATTTTTTCGCTTCTCACTCATCATTACTTACCCTCAATTCTATTCATCTGCTAAATCTCACTCTTTTAAGGGTTGTAGCATGAAATCACTCTACACTTGGATAATGTGGGTTTTTACCTGCATCTGCAAGGAGATTATTAACCTCGCGTTTTAACTCCATAATACGATCCTCGCGACCAAGAGTGACACTATGCCAGCGTTTTAGTTCATTGATTTGTTCATTTATCCTGGCTTCGTCTTGTTTGCGCTCGGTGATATTCTGAATTAAGGCGAGGAAATATTGAGCAATCCCATTAGTATCTCTGATTAGTGAAATAGTAACCTCACCCCATATAACCTGTCCATCTTTCCGGATATATCGCTTCTGAACTTGTGATTTGAAAATCTCACCTTTTACTATAGCCATCATTTCAGCTTTTCCGATTAAGTTATCTTCGGGCAGTGTGACTTCCTCAATCATTTTTCCAACCAATTCATCTGCTTCATAACCAAGCGATTGAGAAAATGCAAGATTACAGTGAATAAAGCGAGTGTCAAGCCCTACCATCACAATTCCGATAGGTGAAATATCGAAGGTTTGATGGAATTTAAATTCGCTCTCCCGTAATGTATCTTCTGCTTTCCGCCGTTCAGATATGTTCTCTTGCATTAACACAAAAAGTTCTGGTTTATTATTGTCGGAACATATTGGGAAACCGATCGTTCGTACCCAATTTGGAGAATCTGGCAATTCAGGTATCGAATCATGCGGATTGAAACACACATCCGGAAAGTGAACAACTTCACCATTTCTTAATTGGTCAAAAATCTTTCCTATTCCTTTTTGTTTTAATTGATGATCATTAAAAACAGAATAGTTTGCGGGAGGTACCGACCCAAAAAGCAATTTGAACGCAGGGTTTACGTCTAGAGTAAACCCCTCTTTGTCTAATATTTGGATAGACACTGGATTCAAGGTTATGATGTTCTTTAAAAGTTCCTCCGCCCTCTTTCGTTCAGTGACGTCGATATTTGTCCCAATCCAGCGCAAAGGTTTTCCTGCGGCGTCTCTTTGGATGTCACCACGCGTGGATATCCAATGCCAACTACCGTCCTTGTGACGTAGGCGATGCTCTATTTCGTAGATTGTCGTTCGTCCCTCAAGATAGTCATTAAGAGCCAGTTCGATCCTGGCGGCGTCATCAGGATGCCAGAGATCTTTCCAGCCTGAGAATGCATTCTCGATTTCATGATTTTCGTAACCCAGCATGTTCTTCCAGCGTTCGGAAAAAAACACTTTATCCTTCACCATGTCCCAATCCCACAAACCTGCGCCTGTACCGGTGATCGCCAGATTGAAACGTTCCTCATTTAGCTTCAACACTTCTTCTATTTTTTTTGCGCTCAGTGACAATTTGGAAGTAAACTGATATCCCATCTTGCAAGGGAAAAACACGAACATCGTACCAATTTTCATAAGGTTTCTCACCAAAGTAGGTTTCAAAGGATTGTGTTATTTTCTCCCGAATTGCCTGGGAGTACTTTTCTTCAAAGATGGATCCTTTTGCTTCCGGAAAAACCTCAAAAAGTTTTTGGCCCAGCACATCAAGGCGATTTCTATTCAATAATCTTTCTGCTGCAGCATTGAAATAATTAATAACCAGACTTCCATCAAGAGTAAAGAACGCATCAGTCATACTCTCTAAAATATCTATCATTCTTTGGTTAGTCTCTTTTTGTAATTCTAAAAAACGTTTTCGCTCAGTTATATCGCTGATTACAGCACGGCACACTGGTGTACCATCTTCATCTCGTGCTAGTGTCGCTGCCAGGTGAGCAAAAAAGGGTGTTCCATCATTCTTCACCATTTGTAGATCACAATTCTGCGGCTCTCCGGAATCAAAAAGAAGTTTTCGATTGTGGAGATAAATATGCTGGTCTTCTTTGCGCACAAAATTGTGGAATGGTTTCTTTACCAGCATGTCTCTCGATACTCCTAACAACTCAGAAGCGGTCAGGTTGGTTTCTAGCATTACTCCTTTTTCGCTGAGGGTGACATGTCCAACTGGCGCTAAGTCATAAAGGTTATAGTATCGTTCAAATTCATTTTTTAGTTCAACCTGAGCATGATGTAGGTCCTCATTCTGCATCTCCAATTGGATTTGGTCCACGCATACATCGTGCAGAATCTTCAGTAATGCTTCGGAGGGAAGAGATTCAAGTTCTTGCGAAGATAATTTGGTCCTTATTCGAAGCCTTTCCTCAGCTCGTTGGCGCAGATCGGCGGCTTCATTTGAAATCCGTTTATTTTGCGTCATAGCCTAGCTCCTTCATTATTTCCAGGTTTATCAGTTAATAAAACCTGAATTCCACGTCAACATAAAATTACCTTCAAATTTCCCTAATTGGCAAAGAATTTCGGAAATACTGTTT
>CAIRSO010000757.1 GCA_903881215.1 uncultured Bacteroidia bacterium | reverse complement strand
TATGTCAATGAACTCTTGATATTTTGGCCGCCTTAGAAGGCGAATCCCCTAGGGGATTGTAAACGAACTCCTGAGACTCAAATGTCTCCTTAGAATGTAAACGAACTTATGATATGTAACAATTAGCTTTTAGCATGAAAATTCTTTACTCCTGTACCGCTGCAATACCAGGTAGCACCCGACCTTCGAGATACTCAAGCATCGCACCACCTGCTGTGGAAATGTAAGAAACTTTGTCGGCGATATCGAATTTATTGACAGCCGCTACAGAGTCACCTCCGCCTACCAGCGAGAAAGCACCATTGGCGGTTGCCTTTACGATGGCATCACCGATTGCTCTTGTTCCGACAGCAAATTTGTCCATTTCAAAAACACCTACCGGACCATTCCAAAGAATCGTTTTTGATTCGCCGATTACTTTGCTGAAATTTTTAATGGTCTCCGGACCAATATCCAAACCTGACCAGTTGTCATCGATGGCATATGAAGAGACAACCTTGGTGTTGGCAGTTTCCGCGAAAGCATCTGCCTCTACAACATCCACGGCAAAGTGAAACTGAACCCCTTTTTCTTTGGCTTTAATCAGCAGGCTCTTGGCTAGCTCTAAATAATCATCCTCGCAGATAGATCCGCCAATTTTACCTCCTTGTGCCTTCACGAAAGTGTAAGTCATGCCGCCACCAATGATCAGATGATCGACAGAGTTAAGCAGGTTTTCAATAATGGTGATTTTCGATGATACTTTTGACCCTCCCATGATGGCGGTAAAAGGACGCTGAGGGGATTTTAGCACTTTGTCAAGACTTTCCACTTCGCTGGCAACCAGTAATCCGAAAAGTTTGTCCTTAGGAAAGAATTTGGCAATAACAGCTGTTGAGGCATGTGCCCTGTGAGCTGTACCAAAGGCATCATTCACCCAGCAATCGCCAAGCAAAGAGATTTGACGGGCGAATTCTTCATCACCACCCTCTTCTTCAGGATGAAAACGAAGGTTTTCCAAAACCAGTACCTCACCAGCTTTAAGCGCATTGGCCATTTCTTGTGTTGCCTCGCCTATGCAGTCAGGTGCTATCTTGACAGCTTTGCCACCCAGTATTTTGCTGAGATGAGGAACCAGATGTTTCATGGAGAATTTATCTTCCGGACCTTTTTTCGGACGACCAAGATGAGACATGATGATCACGGCTCCACCTTTTTCCAAAATGAGGTTGATCGTTGGTAAAGCTGCGGTCATGCGCGTATCGTCGGTAATCTCGAATTGTTCGTTGAGCGGAACATTGAAGTCAACTCTGATTAAGGCTTTTTTGCCTGAAAAGTCATAAGTTTCAATCGTCTGCATATCGTTGTTATTAAATTTTTTAAGAAGATCAAAGATAGTGGATATCTGTTGGATAAGCTTCTTATTCAGTGTTAATTTATTACTAATTCAAGGGGAGTTTGTGAAGGTGCAGCGACCGATACCCATTTTTATTTACTTTTGAGGTGGTGAGCCTGAACGGTTCATTTTTAGCATCACCTGATCCATGCAATTTAAAGATGTCATCGGACAGCGTCCGACCAAAGCGCTGCTTGTCCAATTGTTCAGGGAGCAACGAGTTCCCCATGCCATTATGCTTATTGGCCCTCCCGGCAACGGGAAGCTGGCTTTGGCTCTGGCCTTTGCCCAGTATCTCAATTGTTGCGGGAAAACGGACACTGATTCATGCGGTGTCTGCAGCTCATGCCTTAAATACAAGAAATTGATTCACCCGGATCTGCATTTCACCATTCCGGTTGTGAAAACGTCCACCCTCACAAAACCTACCAGTACCGATTATCTTCCGAAATGGAGGGAGTATTTCATCGCAAACCCTTACCCCTTGTATGAACGGTGGATCCAGATGATATCAGAGGAGAACAAACAGGGAATGATCTATGTGGATGAAGCCTCAGAGATCATTCAGAAACTCAATAGAAAATCTTACGAAGCCGATTATAAAGTTTCACTGATCTGGCTCCCTGAAACCATGCACCTGACCTGTGCCAATAAAATTCTGAAAGTATTGGAAGAACCCCCTGCCAATACCTTGTTTATCCTGGTTACAGAGGAGGAACAACGACTGATCAGTACGATCAGGTCAAGATGCCAGACCATCAGGCTGCCAAGGATCGATGAACAGGATCTGGCCGAATCACTGGCCACTCATCCCGTCCTGGCAGAAAATAATCCATACGATATTGCCCGGTTGGCCAATGGTAACTTTATTCTGGCAGAAGAATTGTTGAAGGATGATGAAGTTAGAAGATACAACCACCGGCAATATACTTCTTTAATGCGGGCCGGTTATGGGCGTAATTTGCAGGATTTGCTGGTCTGGTCGGATGAGATTTCGTCCATTGGAAGAATCAGACAGCTTAGTTTTCTGAGGTATTGCAGTGATTTTACCCGGGAGAATTTTATGTCCAATTTTAAGCAACCTGAACTGGTTACCATGGATGAAGAGGAACTAAAGTTTGCCAATAAGTTTGCTCCGTTTATTCACGATAAGAATGTGATGCACTTGTTTGCAGAATTTGAAAAATCGCTTAAAGATGTTGCTTCCAATGGAAATGTCAAAGCAATTTTCACAGATATGGCTCTCAAAGTATCCAAATTGATCAGGCTTTAAATCAGGGTATCTTTATCAATCAATTTTTATATTTTTGTACTGAAGTAGAAAAATAGTACAAGAACCCTCATAAATATCCTTTGGATAATGAACACGATACAAAAAGCAGCACGCGGTTGCCCAAATTCATCGCAATCACGAAGCTGTGCTAAATTGAACGTATACGACTGGCTGTCTGACGTCCCCAACACCATCAACCCGAACGATATAGTCGAAATCCGATTTAAAAATACACGCAAAGATTATTACAAAAACGTCAATGATCTTCCTCTTAAACCTGGAGATATTGTAGCCGTTGAGGCTAGCCCAGGACATGACATTGGCGTGGTTTCCCTGGTCGGGGATCTGGTTCTCAAACAGATGAGAAGACATAAACCCACCTTCGTGGATGGTGAACTCCGAAAAATTTACAGGGTGGCAAAACCTGTCGACATTCAGAAATGGGAGGAAGCCAGGCAGATGGAGCATGATACCATGCTGAAAGCCCGAAAAATGGCCGAAGATCTGCGTCTTAACATGAAGATTGGTGATGTTGAATTTCAGGGCGATAAGACCAAAGCTATCTTCTATTATATTGCAGACGAGCGTGTTGATTTTCGTCAGCTCATCAAGGTATACGCCGACACCTTTCGTATAAGGATTGAAATGCGACAAATTGGTGCGCGTCAGGAAGCAGGCAGGATTGGTGGAATTGGTCCTTGCGGCCGGGAATTATGCTGCAGCTCCTGGATCTCAAATTTTGTGTCTGTCACGACCAATGCCGCCCGTTACCAGGAGATCTCGCTTAATCCACAAAAACTTGCCGGGCAATGCAGCAAACTCAAATGCTGTCTGAATTACGAGCTCGATTGTTACATAGACGCACAAATCGATTTTCCTCCAAATAATGTCCAGATTGAGACCGAAAAGGGCAACTATAACTATCTGAAAGCCGACATTTTCAAAGGAATTTTCTGGTATGTGAAGGAGAATTACCAGGGTGGCGGAGTGATTGGTGTCTCAGTAGAAAAAGTAAAGGAAATTCTGAGGCTAAACCGCAGTGGCAAGCGCATTCCTGATCTGACCGGCGACATTATAGAAATACCTGAAGATACCGCCCCAACCTATCAGAATTCTGTTGGGCAGGAGTCGCTCGACAGGTTTGATCAGAGCTCAAATAAATTGAGAAGAAAGAAGCGTCATAAACCCATTCTGACCCGCAAAAACATTTCGAATTCAGAAAATGAGCCAACACAGGATATTTCAGAAGATTAAATTCGTGGTGTTCGTTTCTCTCGTTGCAGTTTCAATATACTCTTGCAACCGAAGGGTCGTTTTCAGTGACTACAAGGCCTTGAGGGGGGCGAAATGGCACCAGGACTCGGTGCTTCGTTTCGACATGACAGTTCCTGATTCAACCAAAATCTACAATCTATATCTGAATGTCAGAAATGAAGGCAGATACGGCTACAGCAATCTCTGGCTGTTTGTAAAAATCGTCCCGCCCAAAGGGAAAGTGCTCAATGATACCATCGAACTATCCCTCGCCAATCCGGAAGGAAAATGGCTGGGGTCTGGTCTGGGGGATATCTACGACATGAAATATCCCTACAAGCAGACCACAATATTCCCTTCGGCAGGTTATTACCGTTTCGAAGTACGTCAGGGAATGCGCACTGAGGATGGGATCTTAAGGGGGATTCGGGACTTTGGAATTACTCTGGACAAAGCGAATTGAGTTGAGACAGGAGAGATAAGACATGAGACTTGAGAGCGAACATCGAACAGTGAAAAGCGAACAGCGAAGAAAGACTGGGCGACTGGAAAAAAAGAGGACTTGGAGACTATGAGACAAGGGGACTTAGCGAGTGGATGAGGAAAGAAGAGAGAAACGGGAAGAGAGAAACGGTGAAATTGAGAACCGGTCCCCGAGCGTAGCCGAGGGGTGGCTATCTTTTCAGATTGAGCGGAAATATTTTGAGCGTTTCAAAGCACATTACCACATCAGCACATCAGCACATCAGCACATTACCATATCAGCACATCAGCACATTTTCCCATGACCAAGAATAAACTCTCCAAATTTGCTGAAGTTCATGCGTTGCCCAATGTGGTGGAGGTTCCCTATGCAGAATTGCTGAGAGGACCATATGCACTCCAAGGCAAATGGAGCGATGAGTTTTTCGGAAATAATTTTCCGGTAGTGCTCGAGTTGGGCTGCGGAAAGGGAGAATACACTGTTGGGCTTGCCGAAAATTATCCGCAGAAAAATTTTATCGGGATAGATATCAAAGGATCAAGAATGTGGACAGGTGCCACCACCGCTTACAACAAGGGATTAAAAAATGCCGGATTTATTCGCACTTATGTCGAATTGCTTCCTTCATTCTTCGCTCACGGTGAGGTAAGTGAAATCTGGATTACCTTTCCCGACCCGCAAATGAAGAAGGGTAGGAAAAGGCTTACCTCAACCCGGATGTTGGCGCATTATTGTAAAGTAATGAAACCCGGCGGAGTCGTACATCTCAAGACTGACAGCAACTTTCTTTTTCAATATACAGTCGCTTTGATACATCTTAACGGATTCAAAGTCGAAGTTGAAACAGACGACCTCTACGCCTCAGAGTTTGCAGATGAAATCAGGGGGATCAAAACATATTATGAGCAGCAATGGCTTAACCGTGGATTAAAGATTAAATACCTGAAATTTATTCCTCATGCAGAAAATTTGATCGAACCTGATGTGGAAATTGAATGGGATGAATACCGCAGCTTCGGCCGGGACAATCGCAGTCGCGTCGTTGATGGAAGCGAAGTGTAAAAGAGGGGGAGACTGGGCGAGTGGTTGAAGAAAGAGTGTGAGAAGATAGGAAAATGGGAGGGGGAGAATGCAGGGGTAGATATACCGGTCCCCGAGCGGAGTCGAGAGGTGGCTGCCCTTCAGCGCTACAAGCAAAGTGAAAATTGAAAAGGTGAAAAATAATTAATTTCTTCTTTAATTCGTGCAATTTGTGTAATCCGTGGTAGGCCGGGGTTCATTTGTGTAATCTTTATCTAAATCTGTGAAATCCAATGAATGATGCAGTAGTAAATTTCGAAAAACACTTTTGGGATCCAATGAAAGAACTGGAATGAGCCTTCCGGCGGAAGCCGAATACACCATGATAAATTATCCAAATGCAACATAAAGAATAATTATCCGTAGAAAATTACATCAGCAGTATTTTAAAAAATTAAATTGCTATTTTTGCTATCATTCAGAATATTAATATTATAACTCTCAACTCTCCGCTCCCCCTCGGCTCCGCTCGGGGACCGGTCACAACTCTCATAACTCATAACTCATAACTTCTTCCTATGACCCTTGTTCCCAAAAATGTTACAGATACGCTAAAGCGAATAATCTTTCCTGGTTCAGATAAAAATATTGTAGACCTTGAAATGGTTCAGGAGGTAAGGTTAGCTGGCAGAAGAATCAGTTTTTCCCTGGTTTTTCAAACAGAGGATGATCCCTCCATTGCTTCTGTTACTCAAGCATGCAAAGATGTGTTGTTGCGCGAATATGGGAGAGAATATGAAGTAGTTATAACAGCGAAAAGTTCTAACAGAATGATTCCGCCGGTTCTCCCGGGTGTAAGAAACATTATTGCCATCGCCTCAGGCAAAGGGGGAGTGGGCAAATCTACAATGGCTGTTAACCTGGCAGTTTCGTTGGCCAGAAAAGGTGCGAAAGTAGGATTGGTTGATGCAGATATTTTCGGTCCGTCAATTCCAAAAATGTTTGGTGAGGAAGAAGCCCATCCGTATTTCGAAAAGATTGATGGGCGCGACCGTATTGTTCCCATTGAAAAATTTGGGGTGAAATTTTTGTCTATCGGGTTCTTTGCCAACAAAAATGATGCACTGATCTGGCGTGGTCCGGTGGCATCAAATGCCTTGAAGCAGCTAATTGCAGATGGCAGTTGGGGTGAATTGGACTTCTTGCTCGTTGATCTTCCTCCTGGAACCAGCGACATTCAACTTACCCTGGTCCAGACAGTAGCTGTAACAGGTGCAGTCATTGTGACAACTCCTCAGGGAGTGGCATTGGCAGATGTGATCAAAGGAGTCGCTATGTTTAACAGCAAGTCTATCAATGTTCCCGTTTTGGGAATTATCGAAAATATGTCGTGGTTTACACCGGCAGAACTCCCGGAAAATAAATATTATATCTTCGGTAAAAACGGAGGTAAAGAGCTTGCTAAAAGCATGAACATTCCTTTGCTGGGTCAGATTCCGATCGTTATGCGCATCCGCGAAGGCGGTGACGATGGACATCCTGCTGCATGCGAAGTCGATACTGCTTCGGGAATTGCTTTTGAACAATTGGCCGATCAGCTGATTACGCAGTTAGAACTAAGGAACATTTATTTTAAACCAACTGAGAAAGTAAGTATCAGACGAAGGTGATATTTCCAGCAATTTTGAGTTAATTTGTGTGATACATTTATCCAAAATCGCTTGAAGGGACTCGGTTTAAATCGGATTTTATACCTATTGGTTTTGTTGTTTTCTGTTGGATGTTCTACACAGAATAATACTGCTATATCCCGGTTTTACCATCAGCTGAATTCACAGTACAATGTGTACTTCAATGCAAAAGAGAGTGTTAAAGAGGGTTTGCAGAGGATAGACCATCAGGTTATCGAAGACTATACCCACCTTTTACCGGTCTTTCCGGAAAGCAATCCGGCTGCTTCTCAAGTGGCCATTTCACAAATGGAATATGCAGTTCAGAAATGCCTTAAGCTGATTGCTACTCACTCGATCACCAAAAGTCCGAAACGGAAGACTAACAAATCAGAGGCCTATCTGGCATTTGCCTACAAGGCTGAATACAACAAGTGGATAGACGATTCCTATCTGCTGATGGGAGAAGCAAGCTACTATCAGCGCGACTTTCACAAAGCTCAGGAGAGTTTTAATTATATTTTACATAATTTTTCTAATCAGCCAACTAGAAATCCAGCATTTATATGGCTGTCAAGATGTTATATTGAAATTGGCGAATTTGATAAGGCTCTTCAGATTTTAAAATTGCTG
>CAIRSO010000756.1 GCA_903881215.1 uncultured Bacteroidia bacterium | reverse complement strand
TTATTAAAATTCTGTGCCATGGGTTTGGTAATGCCTGATTTTGGTCTTTTGTTCTGGATGGTGCTCTCCTTTTCGCTCTTGATAATGCTACTCAAGACATTTGCCTGGAAGCCTATCTTAAAAGCGCTCACTGCGCGTGAGGAATCCATAGAAAAGGCACTTCAATCTGCGGTAACTGCTAAAAGCGAAATGCTCAAGTTACAGGCAGGAAACGAGAAATTACTCAAGGAGGCCATGACGGAACGGGAAAGAATAGTTAAGGAAGCAAGAGAATTGAAAGATTCCATTGTACGAGATGCTAAGAATATTGCAACTATTGAGGCCAATAAGGTGATGGAGGAGGCAAAATCAGCCATTGCCAGAGAAAGAACAGAAGCAGTAAACGAAATGAAAGCTGTAATTTCCACTTTCTCTATTGAAATTGCTGAGAAAATTCTCAATGAGCATCTTTCGGACAGTAAAAAGCAGAAAGAATTGGTAAATAACTATTTGGAGAACATAAAATTGAATTAATTGAACGAGAGTAAGATATCTGTACGTTACGCCAAGGCACTTTTTTCCTCTGCTGTTGAACGAAATTTGTTGGATGCTATTAAGAAAGATATGGACTTCTTATTGCACCTCCTTCAAACTCAGCCTAGACTAAAAGAGTTACTTTCAAGTCCTGTGGTGAAGACGAAGGAAAAGGGGACTTTTCTGGATAACATATTTAAAGATCAATGCAATAGGCTGACTGTTGATTTCCTTCATTTACTGCTAAAAAATAGCCGTGAAGTTTTTCTGCTTGAGATTTGCCTGAATTTTCAGTCATTGTACAGTAAGCTAACCGGTATCAAATCCGCCAAAC
Source organism: uncultured Bacteroidia bacterium (assembly GCA_903881215.1). Taxonomy (GTDB): domain Bacteria; phylum Bacteroidota; class Bacteroidia; order Bacteroidales; family Prolixibacteraceae; genus CAINVV01. The sequence continues at coordinate 6,044 of CAIRSO010000756.1, read as the reverse complement.
TAGTCACTGCGGTAGAATTGGATACCGCACAACTTGAGCAGTTTAATCAGCTGATTCAGTCTCATTTTGGCAGCAAAGCCGAAGTAATGACCACAGTGGATGAGAGTCTTCTTGGCGGTTTTATTCTAAAAGTTGAAGATCTTCAGTTGGATGCTTCTGTTTCGACTCAACTGAAAAAGATGAAAAGAGAATTAGTAAGTTTTATTAAAAATTAAATAGAAGATTATGGCTGGATTAAAACCTGCTGAAGTATCTGAAATTTTAAAACAACAGCTTGATGGCTTCAAGACCATTGCTGAACTCGAAGAAGTTGGTACTGTCTTGCAGGTAGGCGATGGTATTGCTAGAGTCTATGGTCTATCCAATGTTCAATCGAATGAAATGGTTGAGTTTGATAGCGGTGTTATGGGAATCGTACTTAACCTTGAAGAGGATAACGTTGGATGTGTTCTTTTAGGACCGACCGAAAAAATTAAAGAAGGTGACAGTGTAAAGCGTTCGAATAGAATTGCTTCGATTCAGGTTGGCGACGGACTTCTTGGCCGCGTTGTCAATACATTGGGCGAGCCTGTCGATGGCAAAGGACCAATTTCCGGAATTACGTATGAAATGCCTCTTGAAAGAAAAGCTCCCAGTGTAATCTATCGGCAACCGGTATCTGAGCCTCTGCAAACGGGGATCAAGGCCATTGACTCCATGATTCCGATAGGAAGAGGTCAACGGGAATTAATCATTGGTGACCGTCAGACCGGTAAAACAACTATTGCCATTGATACCATTATCAATCAAAAGGAATACTTTAAAAAGGGTGAACCTGTTTATTGCATTTATGTTGCCATTGGGCAGAAAGGATCTACTGTAGCCAATATCGCAAAAACGCTACAGGAACATGGTGCTATGGATTATACTGTAATTGTGATGTCTACAGCTTCCGATCCGGCAGCTTTGCAATTTTACGCGCCATTTGCAGGAGCTGCTATTGGTGAATTTTTCAGGGATTGTGGCCATGCTGCCTTGATAGTTTATGATGACCTTTCCAAGCAAGCAGTTTCTTACCGTGAGGTATCCTTGTTACTTCGCAGACCACCTGGTCGGGAAGCCTATCCGGGAGATATTTTTTATCTGCATTCCAGGTTGCTTGAGCGTTCAGCAAAGATCAATCAAACCTTAGCGGTTGCTCAACAAATGAACGATATTCCTGAATCTATCAGGCATCTTGTAAAAGGTGGGGGTTCTTTAACGGCACTACCCATTATTGAGACTCAGGATGGTGATGTTTCAGCCTATATTCCGACGAATGTCATCTCCATTACTGATGGTCAGATATTTCTTGAATCTCACCTTTTTAATGCGGGTATCAGGCCGGCCATCAACGTTGGTATTTCTGTATCCCGTGTTGGTGGAAATGCTCAAATTAAGGCGATGAAAAAGGTCGCAGGTACGCTGAAGCTTTCGCAGGCAGAATTTAGGGAATTGGAGGCTTTCTCCAAATTTGGATCTGATCTTGATGCTGCCACTAAGTCAGTACTTGAAAAAGGATCCCGAAATGTAGAAATCCTGAAACAAGGCAGTGCATCACCAATGTCTGTTGACGAGCAGATTGCTATTCTTTATTGCGGAACCCAAGGTCTTCTGATGGAAGTACCTAAGGAAAGGATCAAGGATTTCGAAAAGGAATATTTACAACTGCTAACAAGCCAGTATCCACAAATATTGCAGCAATTGAGTCAGGGAATTCTCAATGATGAGATTACTCAGACACTTGAACTGGCTGCCAAAAAAACAGTTCAAAACTTTGTATATTAACATGAAGGTTTCGAAGAAAAAAGTGGTCAGATGGCGAATTTAAAGGAGATGCGGCTCAGGATTGTTTCGGTTAAGTCGACACAACAGGTGACCAGAGCCATGAAAATGGTCTCTGCAGCTAAGCTTCGCAAGGCTCAGGATGCCATTATTCAGATAAGGCCATATGCGGAGAAATTGCATGAGATTTTAGTCAATCTTGTCAATCAGAATGGGGCTGCTGATTTCGAAAATAAATATGCTGAACACAAAGAGGTCAAAAAAATCCTGTTGGTAGCTATAACATCCAACAGAGGTCTTTGTGGTGGTTTTAATGCGAATGTTGTCAAAAAAGTAGAAGAATTACTTTTAACAAAATATTCCCATTATTTCCAAAATGGCATGGTAGATGTACTTGCAATCGGGAAAAAGGGAGCGGATGTATTTAAAGCAAAAAATATTCCGATTTCAGGCACCATACATCAGTTGTATGAAGGACTTCAGTACAGCAGCGCAGAAAAGGTCGCCCAGGACTTGATGAATTCCTTTGAAACCGGCGAATACGACCATATCGATTTAGTTTACAATCAATTTAAGAATGCTGCTGTTCAAAAATTAATAGTTGAACCGTTCTTACCGGTTGAAATAAAAGTAGAAAAACCGAGCCATGATGATGCGCACCATTATTTCAGTGACTATATTTTTGAGCCTGATGTAAATGAAATTATGGGAACTGTCATACCAAAATCGCTTAAGATTCAATTTTTTAAAGCAATTTTAGATTCAGTCGCTTCCGAACATGGTGCAAGAATGACAGCCATGCACAAAGCAACAGATAATGCCTCAGAATTGGTTCGTGCATTAAATCTTCAGTACAACAAAGCCAGACAATCAGCTATTACCGGTGAACTTCTGGAGATTGTTAGCGGAGCAAATGCATTAAAGGGTTCTTAGTTTTTGAATAAATGAATCTGAAACAAAAAATACTGATCAAGTAATTAGAAAATATTTCAATATTAAAAATATGTCTCAATCCACAGGAAAAATCATTCAGGTCATCGGACCGGTAGTTGACGTGAGTTTCGAAGAGGATAGTTCCAAACTACCTAAGATTTATGATGCTTTGGAGGTAAAGAAAAGCAACGGACAGGTGCTGGTTCTTGAATGTGAACAGCATATTGGAGAACATACAGTTCGCACCGTTGCCATGGACTCCACCGACGGATTATCCAGGGGAATGTTGGTATATGCCACCGGGAAAGCAATTTCTATGCCGGTTGGAGATCAAATCAAAGGCAGACTTTTGAATGTGATAGGAGAGGGGATTGACGGTATTGGTTTTATACCAAAAGATCAGACCTATGAAATTCATAATCAGCCACCTAAATACAAGGATTTATCAACCGAACAGGAAATTCTCTACACTGGAATCAAAGTAATAGATTTGCTCGAGCCTTATTCCAAGGGTGGAAAGATTGGTCTTTTTGGTGGCGCTGGTGTTGGTAAGACTGTCTTAATCATGGAGTTAATCAACAATGTTGCCAAGAAATACGATGGTCAGTCAGTTTTTGCCGGTGTGGGTGAAAGAACCCGTGAAGGGAATGACCTTTTGCGCGAGATGATTGAATCAGACGTTATCACTTACGGCGCAGCATTTAAGGAAGATATGGCTAAGGGTGGCTGGGATTTATCGCTTGTTGATAAAAAAGAATTAGCAAAATCGAAAGCAACTTTGGTTTTTGGTCAGATGAACGAACCACCAGGAGCTCGTGCTAGGGTTGCTTTATCAGGTCTAAGTGTTGCAGAATATTTCAGGGATGGTGATAAAAAAGGCAAAGGAAATGACATTTTGTTTTTTGTCGACAATATTTTCCGTTTCACACAAGCAGGATCTGAAGTTTCGGCACTTTTGGGGCGGATGCCTTCAGCAGTAGGTTATCAACCAACACTTGCTACGGAAATGGGATTGATGCAAGAGCGGATTACTTCCACGAAATATGGATCAATCACCTCTGTACAAGCTGTATATGTTCCAGCGGATGACTTAACTGACCCGGCTCCTGCAACGACTTTTTCTCACCTCGATGCTACAACTGTATTAAACAGAAAAGTTTCTGAGATGGGTATATATCCGGCAGTAGATCCATTGGCATCCACTTCAAGGATTCTTACTCCTGTTGTTATCGGAGATTTACATTACAATACTGCCCTGAGAGTAAAGGAGTTGCTTCAACGCTACAAGGAATTGCAAGACATCATTGCAATTTTGGGGATGGACGAACTTTCAGAGTCTGACAAATTGATTGTTCATAGAGCCAGAAGGGTTCAGCGGTTTTTATCACAACCGTTCCATGTCGCTGAAGCTTTTACAGGCATGAAAGGTATATGGGTCTCCATAGAGGATACCATTAAAGGCTTCAATACCATCATGGATGGAAATGTTGATCAGTATCCTGAAACAGCTTTCAATATGGTTGGCACCATTGAGGATGCCATCGAAAAAGGGGAGAGGCTCCTGGCTCAATCCAAATAAATGCTTTGCTATATTTCAAAAAATTGATGTATGTATTTGGAAATCATTACTCCTGAAAAAAAACTTTTTGCCGGAGAAACAGATTTGGTTAAGCTTCCAGGAACCAATGGCTCCTTTGAGGTTCTTATGAACCATGCGCCTGCCATTTCGACGCTCTCAGAAGGGAAAATAAAGGTAAAAGAGCCCAATGGCAATATCATCTTTTTTGAGATTCAAGGAGGCGTAGTAGAAATTAAAAGCAATAATATTGTCATTCTGGTTGATTCTTCAGGATTGGTCTGAATCGAATTATCCCTTATAGCCAGTTGATAAAGAATTTAAATTCTAATCAAATTTTCAATCTCCTTAAAAATTCTTTGCAATGGGAAAAGTATTGATCATTGGTGCAGGTGGTGTTGGTACAGTCGTAGCTCATAAAATGGCCGAATTGCCAGACGTTTTTTCTGAAATTCTGCTTGCCAGCAGAACAAAATCCAAATGTGATTCAATTGCTGCCAGGATCGGCAGTAAAATAGTTAAAACAGCTCAGGTCAATGCTGATAATGTTCCAGAGTTAGTTGCACTTATCAGGTCATTTCAGCCTGATTTAGTTGTCAATGTCGCCTTGCCATATCAGGATCTGACGATTATGGATGCCTGTCTTGAAACCGGCGTCTCATATCTCGACACAGCGAATTACGAACCGCTTGATGAGGCAAAATTCGAATATAAGTGGCAATGGGCATACAGAGAAAAATTTGAAAAGGCAGGGTTGACGGCCATTCTTGGCTGTGGTTTCGATCCGGGTGTATCAGGTGTTTATACAGCCTACGCTGCCAAGCATCATTTCGATGAAATCCAATACCTTGATATTGTTGATTGCAATGCTGGTAATCACGGGAAAGCATTTGCAACTAATTTTAATCCGGAAATCAACATTAGAGAAGTAACTCAAAAAGGGAAATACTGGGAAAACGGTCAATGGATTATGACTGAGCCGCATGAAATTCACCAACCGCTCACTTATCCCAGAATTGGCGAAAAAGAATCCTATCTGATATTTCATGAGGAGTTGGAATCACTTGTCGTAAACTTTCCAACGATCCGCAGGGCGCGCTTTTGGATGACATTTGGTCAGGAGTACCTTACCCATTTGAGGGTCATTCAGAATATTGGGATGGCTGGTATTCAGCCTATTAATTATGAAGGCAAAGAGATAGTTCCGATTCAGTTTTTAAAGGCAGTATTGCCAAAGCCTGAAGAGTTGGGAGTAAATTATACAGGCGAAACTTCCATTGGATGCAGGATCAAAGGTTTGAAAGATGGCAAAGAGGTTTGCTATTATGTTTACAATAATTGTAGTCATGAGGCTGCTTACGCCGAAACAGGCACTCAGGCAATTAGTTATACAACCGGAGTGCCGGCAATGATTGGTGCCAAAATGTATCTTGAAGGAAAATGGAAAAAACCAGGTGTATTTAATGTTGAAGAATTTGATCCAGATCCGTTTATGAAGGCTTTGAACCATTACGGACTTCCATGGTACGAATTGTTTGATGTCGATTTAGAATTTGATTGAAAATCGAATTTTGTGATAAGCCCGGACTTTTGTTCCGGGCTTTTTTTTGCATACAATTTAAAGCAAATGATCTATTTGATAAGTAAAAATAGTCATTTGATAAGTAAAAATTACTCTTTGAAAATAAAAATACTAATCTTTACTATTTATAATTAACATAATATATTTCGT
>CAIRSO010000755.1 GCA_903881215.1 uncultured Bacteroidia bacterium | reverse complement strand
CTATATAATTCATAGTTAATTGTATAAGTGCAACAACATCATTTTTCATCTTTTCACACCTTCCTCTACAACCGGCTTTTGGACAGTTATATAAATCCACTACTATCTTCTCTAACAAGCTAAAGGTTATTAACCAATCGACGTGCTACATGAATCCCAACTCAAGCCTTGCCTCTTCCGACATCATTGACTTTTCCCATGGGGGATCAAAAGTAATTTCGACTTTGCACTCTTCGATGCCAACAATTTTTTTGGTCATGTACTCAACATCGGCAACGATCATGTCGGCGGCCGGACAGCCCGGTGCAGTAAGGGTCATCAGAATGATGGCAGTACTTCCCTCAATGTTTACATTATAAACCAGTCCCAGATCGTAAATGTTAACCGGAATTTCAGGATCAAATACTTCTTTCAGATTTTCTATGATCAAATCTATTCTATGTTCCATATTATTTTTTTTGTGATAAAATTTGTTTGTAAGCCAATGCATACAATTTAATTTGTTTGACCATGGCCATCAATCCATTGGATCGGGTTGGAGACAAATGTTGTCTTAATCCAATCTCATCAATGAAATAGGGCTCTGCATCCAAAATTTCCTGCGGAGTCCTTCCTGAAAATACTTTCATCAGCAATGCTACCAATCCCTTGACGATCAATGCATCACTTTCAGCTTCAAAAATCAGCAAATCACCTTCCATCTTTTGTTGAAGCCATACCCTTGACTGGCAACCACGTATAAGGTTTTGATCAACTTTATAAGCAGCGTCAATGGGCACAAGTTCATTCCCCAGTTCAATCAAATAGGTGTATTTATCCATCCAGTCTTCGTAAACTGAAAAATCGGCAATGATCGCTTGTTGTACTTCTTCGATGGTCATGGTAATATTTTTTGACAAAAATAGGGATTAAAACATCTTTTGGATACGAATGAGTGAGTCAATAAAGCGATCAATTTCTTCCATAGTGTTGTAAAATGAAAAAGAAGCACGTGTCATGGCTGTAACTTCATAATGATCCATGACAGGATCCGCACATAATCTTCCGGTACGTACTGCAATACCAAGCTGGTCGAGCAGTGTTCCAAGATCAAAGGGATGAATCTGATCAAGTTGAAAACAGATGACCCCGGTTTTGTTTGGAGACTCTCCGAAAAATTTCATTCCTCCGAGTTCCTTCATCTTATCTGAGGCATACGTAAGAAGTTGGTGTTCGTATGCAGCAATATTTTCTAAACCAATCTTCCTGATATATTCAATGGCGCTCCCCAAGCCAATGGCTCCAACGTAGTGAGGTGTACCGGCTTCAAATTTATGCGGGAGTTCGTTGAAGGTTGTTTTTTCAAATGTGACCTTATCGATCATTTCACCGCCACCCAGGAAAGGCGGCATCTTATCCAGCCAGGCGCGTTTTCCGTAGAGTACGCCTATCCCGGTAGGTCCATAAATTTTGTGCCCTGAAAAGGCGAAAAAATCACAATCCAGGTCTTGAACATCGATGGTAATATGTGGCACACTCTGTGCTCCATCAACCAAAACAGGAATGTTGTGGTTGTGAGCAATTCGGATAATTTCTTTAATTGGGTTTACCGTGCCAAGGGTGTTGGAAACATGAGCTATTGCCAATATTTTGGTTCGACTCGAGATGAGGGACTCCAATAAATCAGTTTCAAGATTGCCATTATCTGCGAATGGCAATACCTTTAGTTTGGCATGATGCCGTTCGCATGCCATCTGCCATGGGACGATATTGGCATGATGTTCCATTTCTGTAACAATTATCTCATCCCCCTCTGACAAAAATCTTTCACAAAATGATCTGGCAACCAGATTAATGGATTCGGTCGTACCATGTGTAAAAATGATCTCTTCCCTTTCTTTGGCATGAAGGAATTCTTTTACAATATCTCTGGCATTTTCGTAAGCTTCAGTGGTTTTGATAGCATGAAAATGGGTTCCCCGATGGATGTTGGCGTTGGTCTGTAGAGAAAATTCATGAATTTTCTCTACGACCACCAGAGGTCGTTGAGACGTAGCTGCATTATCGAAATAGATCCATGGACGGTTGTTGACCTTCTGGTCAAGAATCGGAAAATCTTTTCTAATATCCTTATAATTGAAGGTCATAACAATTCTTTTTGATAACCATTTCTATTTTAACCGCCCAGTCCTTCTTCTCCCCGTCCTTCTTCTCCGTTTCATTTCTTCAAACTCTGGAGTTCCGCTCGCCCCGTCTCCCCGTCTCCCAGTCCCCTAGTCTTTCCTAACGGATGCATTCTAGTTTGCAATCGTGGCACCTGGAAACTTCACCCCTTAATCTTTTGTTTACCAGACGGTCGATACTTTGTCTTAATGGTTCAACGCGAATGTTTGTCAAAACTTCGTGAGCAAAAGCAAACATGAGCATCAGCCGTGCTTCTTTTTCATTGATTCCACGGGTTTGCAGGTAAAAAAGGGCCTCTTCATTGACCTGTCCAATAGTGGCACCATGCGAACATTTGACATCATCATTGTCGATCACCAGTTGAGGTTTCGTGTTCATTTTGGCTGCCTTGGTTAGCAGAACACTGTTGTTTCTCTGATTAGCCTCGGTCTTTTTGGCACCCGGCATAACATGAATTCTTCCGGTGAATGCCGCACTTGAATTGTCGTCCAGAACATTTTTGAATATCTGATTGCTATGACAACCGGGTTGTCCGTGCTCAATAGAGGTAAAAGTGTCGCTGTGCTGATCCTTGTCAGTAAGACTCAGGCCAAAAAGTGAGGCATTGGCATTTTCTCCAGCGAGATCCACATGCAGATTGTTGCGCGTGATGCCGCCATGGAGTGAAATGGTGTTGGTAATCAAGTGTGAATTTCTTTCCTGGCGAATAAAAGTTCCGTTCAGGTAAGCAGTTCCATTATGTTGGTTCTGTATCCCATAAACATCCGCGACAGCATCTTCTCCAAGATGTATTTCCGACAGATAGTTGGCAATATAGCTGTGTATAGCAAGGGTATGGTCACAGAACATCAGTTTTACCTGAGCATTTTTACCTATCACTATGAGATTGCGTTGAGTGACATACAGATCCTCCTCACTTCGTAACAAGTTGATAATCTGAATTGGTTTTTCAATGACGATATGATCCGGAATATAGATAAAAACGCCGTCCTGGGCAAAGGCACTGTTCAAGGCTGACAATGGATCTTTTGTCACATCCGCCATTGTGCCATAATACTTTTCAACCAGCTCCTGATTCTCTTTCCAGGCTCTTTTCAAACTTTTGATGATGGTTCCTTTGGGAAACTGATCCGTTTTATTTTGATCGAAGTACCAGCCATTCACATTGAAAAGAAGGTGAGTGTCAAATTCCGGAACGTCACATGTGAATACCTCCTGCATGTCAAAATCGAATGAAGTAGGCAGGAATGCGCGATTGTAGTTTTCCTGAGCAAAGAGTTTGGTGAAGTCGGAGTATTTGTAATTTTCAACTTTTCTGTCAGGAATTCCCATTCGCAGGAAGGCTGATAAAGCTTGCTCCCTGTGATTTCTGAGAACAACACCGGCTCCATCGTTTAGCAGGGAAGTATTTTCCAGAAACAACCGCGAAATTCGCTGTTCAGCAGATTCTATGTTTGCAATTACTGTCATTGTACTATTCTCCCAACTCTTTTTTAATCCAGTCGTATCCTTTTTCTTCAAGCTCCAGTACAAGCTCTTTTCCGGCTGACTTAACAATTTGACCCTTATATAGCACGTGAACAAAATCAGGAACAATGTAATCCAGCAGCCGCTGATAGTGCGTTACCACAATTGTCGCATTCTCTGGCTTTTTGAGCAAATTGACACCATTGGCAACAATACGCAGGGCGTCAATATCCAGTCCGCTGTCTGTTTCGTCCAGAATGGCAAGCTTGGGTTCCAGCATAGCCATTTGAAAGATCTCGTTTTTCTTTTTTTCGCCTCCTGAAAATCCTTCATTGACAGATCTGTTCGTGAGTTGAGAATCGATTTGCACCATCTCCTTTTTCTCCCGCATCAGTTTCAGAAAATCTCCCGCAGTAAGCTCTTTTACTTGGCGGTATTTTCGCGATTCATTCACAGCAGTTTTCAGAAAATTGAGCATACTGACCCCGGGTATTTCAACCGGATACTGAAAACTCAGAAAGAGTCCTTCTTTGGCACGAACATCGGCCGACATTCCAAGCAGGTCTTTCCCATTGAACGAAACTTCACCTTTGGTCACTTCATAATTGGTATTGCCGGCAAGCACATTGGCCAGGGTACTTTTGCCCGAACCATTGGGACCCATAATCGCATGGACTTCACCCGCATTGATGGTCAGGTTGATGCCTCTCAGAATTTCCTTTCCCTCAACACAAGCATGTAAATCTTTAATAATAAGCATATTCACTATAATTATACTTTATAAACACTAAAAAATCTGGGAAAGTATCATGGGCGGCCGCAGGCCGCCAATGATACTATCCCACGCTTCCCTCCAAACTAATCTGCAGCAATTTTTGTGCCTCAACAGCAAATTCCATGGGTAGTTTATTGATTACTTCCCTTGCATAGCCATTTACTATCATGCCAATTGCGTCCTGAGTAGAGATACCCCTTTGGTTACAATAGAAGATTTGGTCTTCTCCGATTTTTGAAGTAGTTGCTTCATGTTCTACCACAGAATTGGGATTTCCTACCTCGATGTAAGGAAATGTATGTGCACCACAATGATCTCCCAGTAGCAGGGAATCGCATTGGGAGTAATTTCTGGCATTTTCCGCCTTCGCGGCCACCCGCACCAATCCACGGTAGGAGTTGGAACTATGTCCAGCTGATATACCCTTGGATACGATGGTACTTTTCGTGTTTTTTCCAAGGTGGATCATCTTTGTTCCGGTATCAGCTTGCTGGTAATTGTTTGTCAGGGCAACCGAATTGAATTCCGCTACTGAGTTATCTCCGGCAAGAATGCAGCTTGGGTATTTCCAGGTAATGGCAGATCCTGTTTCAACCTGATTCCAGTATATTTTTGAGAATTCTCCTTTGCAAAGGCCTCGTTTTGTGACAAAATTATAGATACCACCGACACCCTCTTTGTTTCCCGGATACCAGTTTTGAACGGTAGAGTATTTTACCTCAGCGCGATCCATAGCAATGATTTCGACCACAGCTGCATGAAGTTGATTCTCATCTCTCATCGGAGCAGTACATCCTTCAAGATAGGAGACATAGCTGTCATTGTCGGCAATGATAAGTGTCCGTTCAAACTGTCCGGTGTTTCTCGCATTGATTCTAAAATAGGTTGATAGTTCCATCGGACATCTTACCCCCTTGGGGATGTAGACAAATGAACCATCAGAGAAGACAGCGCAGTTAAGGGCTGCAAAGAAATTGTCGTTAGGCGGAACGACCATTCCCAGGTATTTTTGCACCAAATCGGGATGATGTTTCACTGCCTCACTGAAAGAGCAAAAGATGATTCCTAATTCAGCCAGATTCTCCTTGAAAGTAGTTTTAACCGATACGCTGTCCATAACCGCATCAACGGCCACACCTGCAAGCATTTTCTGCTCTTCCAGAGGAATGCCAAGTTTGGCAAAAGTACTCAGGAGTTCAGGATCGACTTCATCAAGGCTCTCGTATTTAGGTTGTTGCCTGGGTGCGGCATAATAGATAATTTCCTGGTAGTCGATCTCAGGTATTTTGAGCTGTGCCCAATCAGGCATCTTCATTGTCAGCCATTTTCGGTAGGCCTTCAACCTGAATTCGAGCATGAAATCAGGCTCTTCCTTCTTTGCAGAGATGATTCTCACCACCTCTTCACTCAACCCTTTCGGGATGAAATCTGTTTCTATATCTGTTACGAAGCCAAAACGATAATCACGACTTGATACTTCGTTTAACAGGGTATTTTGGTTATCCATTAGAAATAGTGCCTATAAAAGTACTTCAAGTACTTCAAGTACTTAGAGTACTTAGAGTAATTGAGGAACTGTTTTTGTTGAACATTAACTCGAAGTACTCCCAACTGGAAGTACTCCCAACTTTAAGTACTCAAAACTTTAAGTACTCCAAACTTGTTTCTCCGGTATACGAATTTTTAATAAGACCGGATACAAATTGGTGCAAAGATATAAAATGCACTACTTTTGGAGTGTGATTTGGTAAATATATCTTCAACAAACATGACACTGGAAAAAACAAAAAATATTGAACTTGCCGAATTAGGTGAATTTGGTCTCATAAAAAGAGTTACCTCTCAGATAAAAATCAAGAACGAAAGTACCTTAAGAGGAGTCGGGGATGACTGTGCCGTTCTTAATTATCCGGATCGTAAAATCGTAGTTACCACCGATTTATTGACTGAAGGGGTCCATTTCAATCTGGTGTATGTTCCCTTGAAGCATCTTGGATACAAAGCAGTGTCTGTAAATATCAGTGATGTATGCGCCATGAATGCCATTCCCAGACAAATAACCGTTTCGCTGGCGATCTCATCAAAATTTACCCTTGAGGCTATTGATGAATTGTACGAAGGCATTCATTTGGCTTGTGCTAATTATGGTGTGGATTTGATAGGTGGCGACACCACTTCTTCCCTCACCGGATTAACCATTTCGGTTACAGCAATTGGAGAAGCCGTCGAAGAAGACCTGGTTTACCGCAGTGGTGCAAAACCTACAGATCTTTTGTGCGTAACTGGCGATCTGGGGGGGGCTTACCTTGGATTGCAATTACTCGAGCGGGAAAACGAACTTTTTAGGTTGAATCCGACTGTCCAGCCGCAGCTTTCAGGGTACGATTACATTCTTAGCCGTCAATTGAAACCTGAAGCCAGGACCGATATGAGAGAAATCTTCAAATCCATTGTTGTCAAGCCTACTTCTATGATTGACATTTCAGACGGTTTGTCATCCGAAATCCTTCATCTTTGCGAAGAATCAGGCGTTGGTTGTCGCTTGTACGAAGAACGGCTCAGCTTTGATCCCCAGACAAAAAAAATGGCTGAGGAAATAAATATCAATCCTCTGGTGGCGGCCCTGAACGGGGGAGAGGATTATGAACTATTATTTACCATACCGGTTAATGATCATGATAAGGTGCGCAATCATCCGGATATTACTGTAATTGGTCACATGACAAAGAAAGAGGAGGGTGCCATGCTTGTTACTGTTGGTGGTATTCAGGAGATTCCGTTGCAGGCGCAGGGGTGGAATCCTATTGGGTAGAGACAATTCATGCGTAGAGACAATTCATGAATTGTCTCTACCACAATAATCGAAAATTTTAACAATATGTTGTAACGTTTTCGTGTTTAGAACGTCTTATCCAACATAAGAATATTAAAGAACGAAAGCATTTATCATGATCAGCATTCAAGATCTGCACAAGTCATATGTTACCGGAAACAATAGTCTCCATGTTTTAAAAGGATTAAACCTTGAAATAAAAGAGGGAGAATTTGTCTCCATCATGGGTTCATCCGGATCGGGAAAATCGACCCTGTTGAACATTCTAGGTGTTCTTGACGACTACGACAAAGGAAATTATTACCTGAGCGGAAAGCGCATCTGGGGATTAAATGAAACTCAGGCAGCGATCACACGCAATGCCATGATCGGCTTTATTTTTCAATCTTTTAACCTGATATCTTTCAAGAATGCCATGGAAAATGTTGCCCTTCCGCTCTATTACCAAAAGGTGAGCCGGAAGAAACGCAACCTCATTGCCATGGAGTATTTGGATCGGTTGGGACTAAAAGATTGGGCCCATCATCTTCCCAGTGAATTGTCGGGTGGACAAAAACAACGTGTGGCCATCGCACGAGCACTGATCTCCAATCCTAAAATAATTCTTGCTGACGAACCCACCGGTGCACTTGACTCTCAAACTTCACTGGAGGTAATGGACATTCTCAAAGAAGTTAATGATCAGGGAATAACTGTCATTATTGTTACCCACGAGCATGACATTGCTGCACTCACAAAGAAAATTATCCGGCTTAAGGATGGCGTCATTGGAGAGATCATCACCAATGGCGATCTTCAGAATTACCGCAACAGATTAACCCAGGAATAAATCTATTGGTATGTTCGACGTAGATATTTGGCAAGAGATTTTTAGCACCATCAAGAAAAACAAACTCAGGACCTTCCTGACAGGTTTTTCTGTGGCTTGGGGAATATTCATGCTCATGGTATTGCTTGGTTCAGGTAATGGGCTCTCCAATGGGGTGAAAGAGCAGTTCGCCGAGAACGCAGTCAATGTGATGTGGATGTGGACCGGCGAAACTTCGATTCCATACAATGGTCTCAAAGAGGGACGCGAAGTGAAATTTAACAACCAGGATTACGACTTTCTTACCACGAAATCGAAAGACATTGAAAAGGTTTCCTCACGCTATTACCTTCCAAATGACATTTTGTATGTGTACGGGAAAGAGTATGGATCCTTTGAAACCAGTACTTGCTACCCATCATTGAAAGATATGGAGAATATCAACGTGAAGACCGGCAGGTTTATCAATGATATGGACATGCAGGAGTTTCGTAAAGTTGTTGTCATTGGCGACGAAATTAGGAAGGCCCTTTTTAAAGAGGAAGATCCAATCGGGAAGTATCTGAAAATTGGTGGAGTTCCTTTTAATGTTGTTGGTGTTTCTGCTTCAAAGAAAAGAAATCAGGATAACAACAGATCGGCATACATTCCATTCTCAACTGCACAACGCATTTTTAACGGTGGAAACAGGGTTCATACATTTACGGTAACCTCAAAAATGGTTCAGACTGCAGAGGAAGCAGAAGCCATCACCGAAAAAGTTCGCATTGACATGGCCTCCAGGCATAATTTTGACTCAAAGGACAAGAGAGCCATGGGATCATTCAACATGCTGACAGAATATATACGTACAATGAAGATTTTCCAGGCAATCAGTCTCTTTGTTTGGATCATTGGAATCGGAACACTGATTGCCGGGATCGTTGGTGTAAGCAACATTATGCTGATACTTGTCAAAGAACGTACCAAGGAGATCGGCATTCGAAAAGCTCTTGGTGCCACGCCGTTTTCGGTTATTAGTTTGGTACTGCTCGAATCAGTACTGATAACAACCGTAGCCGGATACATAGGGCTGGTAATGGGTGTCGGACTGATGGAGCTTATCAACTTTGGATTAGAACAGGCAGCTGGGGCAGGTGCGAGCAATATGTTCTTTAAAAACCCAACGGTGGATTTTAAGACTGCTGTGTCTGCTACCTTAATCCTGATTTTGTCCGGGGCTCTTGCCGGATATTTTCCTTCAAGAAGGGCTGCCAGCGTAACCCCAATAGAAGCCCTGCGGGATGAAAATTAGCTATTAGCGAATAACTAACAGCTTGAAATAATAATAATACATAGAATACAACAATTTTTTTGAAATGTTTGATCTCGATAGATGGAATGAAATATGGCACGCACTGGCTAAGAATAAAGTCAGGAGTCTCCTAACGGCTTTCGGGGTGTTTTGGGGTATCTTCATGCTGATTGTAATGGCAGGAGCCAGTAACGGACTGAAAAACGGAATTGTAGAAGGTGTTGCCAAATTTGCCACCAACTCATGTTTTATGTGGTCACAACAAACCGGTGAACCATACAAGGGGTTCAAACGGGGAAGGCAATGGAACATGGAATCGGATGATATCACCTACATTCTGAACAATGTACCCGAAGTTGAGTACATTTCTCCAAAGAATTTTGGATCAAGAATGAACGGTGGACCAAATACCATCCATGGTTTAAAAAGTGGCGCCTACAATGTTAAAGGAGATTATCCGGAATACATCAAAATAGATCCATATACCATCCTCCAGGGAAGATGGATCAACGACATGGACATTCGGGACAAGCGAAAGGTTTGCGTGATCGGAGAGAAGGTTTTCGAACAGATGTTCGATGCAAAAGAGAATCCACTCGGGGATTATCTTAAAATTTCGGGAGTCTATTATCAGGTGATCGGAGTGATTCGTCCCGAAACAAATATTAACATCAACGGACGAGCTGAAGAGTCAATCTTTCTCCCTTTTACCACGATGCAACAAACATATAACATGGGAAATATGGTTCACTTTCTTGCGGTAACAGCAAAGAAGGGAACCCCGGTAAGTGTGGTGGAAGAAAAAGTTAAAAGCATTATCAAACTCCGCCATTCTATTGCACCAACAGATGTTCAAGCGTTGATGAGTATAAACATTGAGGAGCAGTTTAAACAAATTAGCGGACTATTTATCGCAATTGGCCTGCTTACCTGGATCGTTGGTATCGGTACATTGATGGCAGGTGTTATTGGTGTGAGCAATATCATGCTGGTCATTGTCAAAGAGAGAACGAAAGAAATTGGCGTTCAACGGGCTTTGGGTGCTTCACCCCGGACCATTATTACTCAGATTATGCTTGAAAGCGTTGCGCTTACTACCATCGCTGGATATACAGGCTTGTCCATGGGAGTGGGATTACTCGAACTGGTAAGTAAGATAATTGATAGCCAACCAAAAACAGGGAATGAAGTATTTTTTAGAAATCCTGAGGTTAGCATCACTGTGGCTGTCGCTGCTTTGATAATCCTGGTTCTTGCCGGTTTGTTTGCAGGGTCAATTCCGGCAAAAAGAGCTTTGATGATAAAGCCAATTGAAGCGCTGAGGGAAGAATGACGGTGAGAAATGAGGGGGCGAGTGGGAGACTTGGGGAGACGAGACTTGGAGACTTGGGGACTTGGGGACTGGGAAAGTGATACTCCAGAGATTGAAACGGAGAAACGGAGAAACGAAGAAAAGGAGAAACAGAGCGCGTCGGGGCTGCCCTTGTGGCTGCCCATCATGACTACCAGTCAATGAATGTGGATAATTAACATATAGAATACGATATAAAAATTTGAAAATAGAATAGATAACATAACATAAAATACAAATCAAAGGTTGCCATGAAAAAATTTTTGAAAATCTTCGGACTTAGTTTAATAGCCATCCTGTTTATTGGGACGCTGGTTTTTTTGTACAAGAAATCGCAAAAGAAACCCGATCAATTTGAAATAAAGAGCGGATCAATAAACACTATTATTAAGAAAACGGTTGCTACAGGAACGGTTCAACCCAGAAAAGAAATTGAGATAAAACCTCAGGTATCAGGTATTATCGAGAAAGTATACCTTGAGGCAGGCCAGATGGTTCGCAAGGAAGATGTGATGGCTCAAATCAACATCATTCCTGATATGGTTACCCTTAACAATGCGGAATCGCGTCTTAAAAGAGCCCAGCTTAATTACGAAGATTCCAAAATTGATTACGATCGCCAGACGACCCTGATCGAGAAAAAAGTTATTTCGAAAGAGGAATACCAAAAGGCCAGACTTTCCTTCAACTCTGCCCGTGAAGAGGTCGAAGCTGCTGAGAATAATCTGGAACTCATTCGTAAAGGTGTGACCAAAAGTTCCGCGAAAACAACCAATACACTTATTCGTTCAACGATTAATGGCATGGTGCTGGATGTTCCGGTGAAAGAGGGCTTTTCTGTCATCCAGGCGAATACCTTTAATGCTGGTACTACCATTGCTGTGGTGGCAGATATGAATGACATGATTTTCCTTGGTAAAGTCGACGAGACAGAAGTTGGCAAAATTAAGGAAGGAATGAACATCGAGCTTACCATAGGAGCCATCGACAACCAGAAATTCAATGCAATTCTAAAATACATTGCACCAAAGGGGAAAGTTGAAAATGGTGCTATCCAGTTCGAAATTAAGGCTGATGTTTTGTTGAAAGCTGATCAGTTTATCCGTTCCGGCTACAGCGCCAATGCCAACATTGTTCTGGATCGTCGCGACAGCGTTCTGACCATTCCTGAAGGGTTATTGAAATTCGCTCATGATACAGCTTTCGTGGAAATCGAAAAATCAAAAGACCAGTATGAGAAGAGGTTTGTGAAAACCGGATTATCTGATGGTATCAATATTGAGATCGTATCAGGACTCACGAAACAAGATAAAATCAAGGGAAATCTGATCGATCCGAAAATGAAAACGGAAATAAAGAAATAGATCGTCCTTGATTAACAACTAAAAGAGGTAACTTAGTATAAAAT
>CAIRSO010000754.1 GCA_903881215.1 uncultured Bacteroidia bacterium | reverse complement strand
CTGATTCTTACCGGTACCGGAATCAAGTATATGAGCGCTGAGGTTCTAAAAATTCTTGGTAATCTGACTATTAACAATGGAGCGAAATTGAGCGCAGTACTTTTTAACATGCCGCTTTATATTCTCAAGAACTGGACAGATTTAAATACTTCCCCATCTACAGGTGGATTTGTCCCGGGAACCGGTTATGTGAGTTTTGAGGGAAGTTCTGCACAGACATTGACAATTTCCAGCAGTGCCGTTACTGAGAATTTCTATGATTTTGGAATCAGCAATACCGCAGGAGTTACAATTGCGGGAGGAGGCAAA
Organism: uncultured Bacteroidia bacterium; assembly: GCA_903881215.1. Lineage (GTDB taxonomy): Bacteria > Bacteroidota > Bacteroidia > Bacteroidales > Prolixibacteraceae > CAINVV01. Next base: position 7,912 of record CAIRSO010000754.1, on the reverse strand, counting down.
GCTCAGATCTCAAACAATCTCTTCCTTACGAGTGGCGCCATAACCACCAATTCAACCAATTCATTAACACTTACCAATGCCAGCACATCGGCTGTCAGCGGTGGATCAGTCAGCTCTTACATCAACGGACCTTTGCACAAGCAAATCAGCAATGGATCCTTCTTTACTTTCCCGGTTGGAAAGACGTTGCCTTCACCCAGATATGGAGACATTTATCTATCAAGTGTTGTTACCGCAGGGATCTGGGAGGCTGAATATTTCAATCAAAGTCCAAATTCCAATTCACCTGCCTTAACAACTTCCTCAATGCTGGCACCTATTGCTAGTGTTAGTGGGAATGAATACTGGCGTGTTCAAGGGGTTAACTCAGGCAGTGCCTATGCAACCTTGAGATGGGATGCAAGCAGCGGAATGTCTTCCTTACCAGCTGACAGGGCTAAAACCAGAGTCATTGAGTGGAATCCTTCACCAACATCAAGATGGGAAAACCGTGGTAATATTGTAACTGACAATGGCCAATCTTCAGGTCTGGTTCAAACAGACAATGCCATCTCATTTGCACCAGGTACCGATCAGCATTACCTGACCATTGGTAGTGGAACTTTACCGCTCCCAACAGCAGCCATTTCAAGTTCGCTTACGGCTTCCATCTGTAACAATGGAATCGCCTCAACGACAGTTACAGTTGCATTGACCGGAACAGCACCCTGGTCTCTTAGTTATCAATTGGGGGCTGTTACAACAACTCTTACCAACATTTCTTCTTCCCCGGTTTCAATTGTTTTAACTTCAAATTCCTCAGGAATAACCCAGCCGATTGCATCCTCCACTCCTTTTAATTTCAGGATCACGGATGTCAACGATTTCAATGGAGCTTCAGGCATTTCAGACTACGTTTCAACCCTTGTATTGACTGTAAATCCTCAGCCGGATAACACGATCTTTGGAAGGACTTTGGTAGGTATAGGCGAAATCCTTGCTTATACAACTCCAACAGATGCCAGCACCTATGCCTGGACACTCAGTTCCAACGGAACACCACTGACAGGCAGTTCGTCAACCTACACGGTCACCTGGGGAAACAATGTACCTGGACCCTATACCATTGGCCTGACAAAAACAACTTCAGCCGGATGTCAGTCAACAAACAGTATTTCAGTTACCACAAGCGCTACTCCCACTCCGGTGATAACCGGGAATCAGAAGGTTTGTACAGGATCAACAGAAGTCTATTCAACTCCTTCAGTGAGTGGACATAGCTATTCATGGTCACTAAGTGGCAATGGAACTATTAACTCAGGTGCAACTACCAATAGTATTTCAGTTACCTGGGGGGTTATCTCCAACAATAATTCGGTAACGGTGCGAGAGTCCATCACTGCGACTCCTGCTATTTATACCGATGCCTCGAAAATAGTAGACATAGGTATTCAGCCTACCACGACACCTATTTTCTCAAGCGGATCTACTTCAGTTTGTGTTGGAGTGGCACCATCTTTTACCATATCTAAATCGGAACTGAATGTAAGATACCAACTCCGAAACACTGCAGATGACTCAAATTCAGGTCTTTTCGTAGATGGCACCGGAAGTCAAACAGTTCCAATCACGATAACCGCTTCGCCAATTGTCGGAAATACAACTTATTATGTTTATGCCTATAGTTTGGCTCCATATACTTGTAGTGTAGTGTTGAATGGCACAGCTTCTGTTACGGTATCTTCATGGGGTTCATGGTTGGGAACCAATAGTATTCAATGGAATACATCTGGCAATTGGTCTTGTGGCCAACTACCTGACAATACTACTAACGTGCTTGTTGCTACCGGGCTTACCAATTACCCTACTCTAAGTTCAGGTTTAATAGGAAAGGCTAATAACTTAACGATTGAAAGCGGGGCCTCTGTTACAGTATCCGGAAATACGCTTCAAATAGCAGGAACAATTTCGAAAAGCCCTACCGGGACTTTTACTGCCTCCGCTGGAACAATTGAGATGAATGGATCTTCCGCCCAAACAATACCGTCCGGCACATTCGCGAGCAATTTGGTAGATAATCTGATTGTTAACAACTCTGCAGGAGTAACCTTACTTGGTCCTCTTGGAGTAACCGGAATTGTAAAGGCTACTTCAGGGAATCTAGCATCCGGAGGTAATTTAACATTGAAGTCTACAGTATCGCAAACAGCTTTGATAGATGGTTCCGGTGCTGGGGATGTGACTGGAGATGTAACTATGGAGAGATACCTTTCTTCGGCATACGGATATAAATATCTAAGTTCTCCGTTTAGTAGTGCTGCATTAACAGCATCACTATCAGGAAGTGCTACTATTCCAGTTTTTTATGCTTACATTGAAAATAATTCAACCACCATAAATTTAATAACAACTTATATTTCTGGATGGGCATCTACGGCTTCAACAAGTTTATCTCCAATGCTGGGCTATGCAGCGAACTTTGGGGCTGGTGGGGTTCAAACCTTCAGCATGACAGGTTCCGTCAATAATGGCAACATGTCTAAAACTTTATTTAACAATGACAGAACCTACACTAAGGGATTCAATCTTGTAGGGAACCCTTATCCATCTCCAATCAATTGGAATTTGGCCAACAGGTCAAATGTAGACAATGCCATTTACTTTTTCAATGCCAGTGGAGGTCAATACGACGGATCTTACAGCTCCTACATTGATGGTGTATCCAGTGGTGGATCAGATAATCTCATCCCTTCTATGCAAGGATTTTTTGTCCATGTAACAAATGGTTTATATCCGGTCACGGGTAGCCTGGGATTCTCCAATTCGATGCGGACGACCGATCTGAATCCGACATACAAGGCAGCTACCTTTGACAGCAGACCGATTTTGAGATTTGCAGCCTCCTTTGATCAGCCAAATGCAATCAAGGATGCCTATGTAGTTTATTGGGATAATAAGACCACACGCAACTTTGATTCAGAATCTGATGCTCTCAAGTTGATGAACACTGACATTTCGGTGCCAAATTTGTATGAAATAGTAAGTAATTCTCAGAAACTTTCTATCTCAGGAATGCCTGAGCCAAATGATTCTTTGACCAGAATCCCAATTGGAATTAATGCTTTAAAAGATGGCTGGATCATTATCTCCGCAACAGATTTATCCAAACTACCATCAGAATACACCCTCTATCTTGAAGATAAATCCAACAACATTCGCCAGGATTTAAGAAGAACACCAACCTACCGCTTTTACGCCAGTTCTGGTGAAACAAACAATAGGTTTAACCTTATTATGGCCATTGTTAGCGACAATTATAGCAATGCAGATCCTGATAAATTGTTTACCCTTTCTAAAATAAATGAGACACTTCAGGTAAGATCCAATCTTTTCCCGGGTGATGTTGGTGAACTGCGAATCACTAACATGACAGGTCAGACTCTGTTCAGAAAAACAATTACTTCCAATCAAACCTTTGAGGTAGGTTCTTCCGAATGGAAAAGCGGTATATATGTCGTAACTTTGGTGTCAGGAAACAATAGCTATTCTGAGAAAACGATTATTAGAAAGTGATGAGCAAAAGCGAATTTATAATCAATGATAGAATTAATCGCCTAAACACATTTTGGCGATCCAGACTATTATTGATGTTTTTTTGCATGATTGCTTTAATTTCTTCTTTAACAATTCCGGTATACGCACAAGAAAAACCGCCAAAGCCAATTACTGTAACAGTGAGTGTAGCTCAACATTTAAGTTTTGGTACTTTTATTCAAACTGGTAATACAGGAACGGTAAGTGTGGGCTATAACGGATTTAGATCATCTACCGGGAGCGTAATTATACCATCAATAAGTTCTTCTGCGGCCATTACTCCTGCACTTTTTATTGTTACCGCTTTACCTGGTACACTCATTAATATTAATAGCATTCCCCAGGCTACCTTATCAGGCAGCAATGGCGGATTACTTGAATTAAACTTCAATCTGGCTACAGATTGCAGTCATGGTTCATCATTTGTAGCTATGACCGGAAGTACAAATGTATATTTAGGAGGGACTCTAACTGTCGGTCCACTTTTGACGGATAAAGCGGGATATTATTCAGGAACTTTTAATGTTACATTTATCCAGCAATAGTCAAATGCGTAAATTCGCACACATGAGGAGTATGTTTTCCGTAAACGGTATAATGACAACTAGTTGAATCAGGAGATACCTATACGTCTGTTGTTTCGCACCATCTTTGATTGGAGTACACGCTTGAAAAGAGGGTGTTTTGTTGGCTTCATACTTTTCCTCTTCCTCCTTCCCTATCACCTTAAGGCTCAAGACGAACCAATTTACGATGAAATTTCCGTCTACCTTCAGGTGAAAGATATTGGCGGAATGGAGGTACCCGCTGTGATCAAAGATGATGTGGTTTATCTCCCCTTAAAAGATATTTTTGATTTCCTGAAATTCAAAACCGACATGTCTCAGTCCATGGATTCAATATCCGGATTCCTGATCACCACAAAAGAATCCTATATTCTGGATTACAAAAACAATAAAATCACCTTTCAAGGTAAAACATTTCAGCTTAAACCAGGAGAGATGATCCGTACAGAGACCAATCTGTATTTGCTCTCTAAATATTTTGGTGAAGTATTCGGATTAAACAGCAAATACTCCATCAGAACACTTTCGGTAAACATGGAAACCAAACTTGAGTTGCCTGCCATGCGGGAAAAAAGACTTGAGCAGATGCGCCAAAACATCAACCGTATCACCGGCGAAGTCAAAACAGATACAACCATCAAAAGGAGTTTTCCGCTTTTCCATTTTGGAATGGCTGATTGGTCTGTGATCGGAACACAGCAGATCGGTCAAAAGGAGGATACACGGATCAACCTTGCACTGGGATCGGTTATCGCCGGAGGTGAAGCCAATTTCATGCTCAACTACAACACCAATGAGGCTTTCAGCGAAAAACAGCAATATTACTACCTTAGATATGTCAACAACAACCGTAGCTGGTTGCGGCAAACCATTTTCGGTAAAATTGGGACAGATGCCATCTCCTCCATTTACAATCCTGTTGTCGGCATGCGGCTTACCAATACTCCCACTACCTACCGGCGTTCTTTTGGTACTTACAACTTAAGCGATTATACCACACCAAACTGGACAGTCGAATTGTATGTTAATAACGTTTTAGTCGATTACAAAAAAGCGGATGCCTCCGGATTCTTCAACTTTCAGGTTCCGCTGGTCTATGGAAACTCCCAGATAAGACTGAAGTTCTACGGTCCCTGGGGCGAAGAACGTGTAAAGGAGCAAACACTGACCATTCCATTCAATTTTATGCCAGTCAAAAAACTTGAATATACCTTGGTGGCAGGAATGGTTGAAGACAGTACAAATAGCATCTTGTCAAGGGGAAGTTTCAACTATGGAGTAAGCAAAAGCATTACTGTTGGTGCCGGTGTGGAGTACCTTTCTTCGGTGACCTCTGGACCGGTAATGCCATTTTTTACGATGTCTACCCGTCCGCTCTCAAACCTGATCCTGACCGGAGAATACACCTACGGAGTAAGGGCTAAAGGAATTATGAGCTTCCAGTTTAAAAATAACATGCAGATGGAGCTGAATTACACCAAATATGAGCCGGGCCAAAAAGCAGTCAACTACAACTATCTGGAGGAACGAAAGGCCATTTTTACACTTCCAATTAAAGCGAATAAATTTTCCCTTTACAACAGGATGACCTACAACCAAATCATCATGCCCGGCACCAGATATACCACAGCTGAGTGGCTGATCTCCGGAGCCCTGTTTGGCGTTAATACCAATCTCACCAACTACGCCATGTTCTCTGAACAAAGTAAGCCGTATACCTACAGCAACCTCTCGTTTTCACTCAGATTGCCAGGTGGGTATATGGTGATGCCGCAAACACAATTCAACTACTCACAAGCTCAATTTATCTCCGCAAAAATAGGCATTGAGAAATATGTATTCAAAAATGGATTCTTTTCTCTCTCCTACGAAAACAATTTTCTAAGCAAGGTTCAGATGGCACAATTCGGCTTCCGGTACGACTTCCCGTTTGCCCAGACAGGCTTTACTGTCAGACAATCAAATGCGGAAACCACTCTCATGGAGGTGGCCAGGGGTAGCTTGATCATGGATGCCAAGACCAGGTATTTTGGAGCCAACAACAGAACCAGCGTTGGCAAAGGCGCCCTGGTCTTCGCACCATTTCTGGACCTGAACTGCAACGACAAACGGGATCCGGGCGAGCCAAAGGAATACAATCTGAGCATCAGAATTAGCGGCGGCAAGCCCTTTCAGGATGACAAGGATTCGACCATCCGGGTACTGGATTTAGAGTCTTATACCAGCTATTATGTCGAACTCGACCAGAACAGTTTCGACAACGTAGCCTGGAAACTCAGGAAAAAAACCATGACTGTCATCGTGGATCCCAACCAGTTTAAATTGATTGAAGTCCCTATCGCCGTAGTTGGCGAGGTTTCCGGTACGGTCTATAAAAAAGGAAAAGGCGAAGCTGCCGGACTCGGGCGCATCGTCGTAAACTTCTTCGATAAGAACTCCAAAGTAGTCGGCAAAACGCTGACAGAACCGGATGGCTATTTCAGCTATCTGGGCCTTGCTCCCGGCAAATACTATGCCCAGGTCGATACATCCCAGCTAAAAAGGGTAAATATGAGCATCGATTCGGCTCAATTGCCGTTCAACATCAAACAAAGCAGGGATGGCGACATCGTCGAAGGCATCGACTTTACCCTAACCAGTTTGAAAGCAGAGGAAGAACCTGTCATGCCAGATTTGTCAAAAGAGCAACTTGCCCAAACAGACAAATCCAAAGAGAGTGCGGCTCCAGCTGAAAAGACAAAAGTGACCCCGGCTCAACCTGTAACCGAAGCTGACAAGAATGCACTCGCGGCTGCAGATGCTGCAAAAAAACCAGCGGATGCGAAACCTATAGCTGCAGTACCAGCCGGGACAAAACCAGCGGATACGAAGCCAGTTGCAGCTGTGCCTTCAGATGTGAAACCCGCAGATGCGAAACCTATTGCTGCAGTCCCGACTGAGACAAAACAAGCTGAACCGATACCACCTATTACCAAACCTGCTCCAACAACTCCGGGCACAGCAAAACCTGATACCTCTCAAAAAGCAGCCATAACAAAGGCTCCGGCAGCTCCAACCACCATCGTGACCAGAGGCAAGCAATATTTTGTCCAGGTTGGCGCGTTTATGGATCAGAAAAATGCAAAACGTGTTGCTACCTATCTAAGCCATGCTGTTCCATACAAAGTTCAGATCGTTGTCAGCGGCATGTACTCCAAAGTTAGATTGGGTGGCTTCTCCACGAGCAAGGAAGCCGAAGATTGTATCAGGATGATGGATGCAAAAGGCATCGAAAACAAAGAGAGAGTGATCCTTGAACTGGACGTTATCAGCACAACAACAGTTGCCCCAAGTACACCAAATAACGCTGATGTTACAACTCCTCCAGCGAAAACAGGTACTATGCCAGCTACATTAAAACCAGACTCAACTGCACCTGCTGTTTCCGGTCCGACTATCCAGCTTGGCTTGTTCCAGGACAAGGACAATGCGCAGAAATGCCTCGAAAAGATGGCCTCCGAAGCTCCTTATCCAATTAAGATGGTCGTAGAAAATGGTAAATATGCCGTCAGATTTGGTCCTTTCTCCAATGTAACCGAAGCCCAAAATTGCCTCAACTTACTCAAGAAGAAGGGCTATAGTTGCTTCATTATACCGTAATCGGAACTTTGGAATGTCCCGCCTTTGAAAAGAAAAATAGTTGAGAGTTGAGAACTGAGAGTTGAGAGTTAAAAAACGAACAGTGAACAACGTAAAGTGAACAACGAACAGTGAATAGTTCTCAACTCTCAGTT
>CAIRSO010000753.1 GCA_903881215.1 uncultured Bacteroidia bacterium | reverse complement strand
GGTATTTCATCTGTTTATAATTTATTTTTTAATTGCCTGATGGAATACTCATCCGCCTGCTGGCGTATTCGGTTAATGCGAAAATTTTCTCGTGTGTATTTCATAATTGAGGCTTGATTTCTTCTTGATAAAATCTCCAGAATCCTTCTTTTATCTGGTTTCTGACCCGTATAAATTCGCTCCGGATAAATTCTTCTGTTCCGACAGCATGTGAGGGATCATCGAAGCCTATGTGCAGACGGTGCTTTACCTTACCTAAGAATGCCGGGCAGTTTTCGTTGGCACCACCACAGACAGTGATGACGTAATCCCATTCCTGATCCAGATACATATCAACCGAGTCGGAAGTGTGCTGACTTATATCAATGCCATTCTCTTTCATAGCGGCTACTGCTTTTGGGTTCAATTTGCCGGAAGCTTCAGTTCCGGCTGAGCAAACAGTAATATTTGGATCGAAAGATTGCAGAAAGCCGTGTGCCATCTGGCTGCGGCAACTATTTCCTGTGCATAAAATGAGTATTTTCATACTGAACGATTCTTTATTTGATTCTGGATTTTCTTTATGGTTTTATCTTTTCAAACAATCCCATCAATTTCGACTGATAGAATTCAGCAATCTGTTGTTGATGCTCACCAATTGGTTTTACCGGAATCAGATCAATGACTTGTTTAGATGAAAGTCCTGATTCAAAATAAAGTTTAAGTGCGGCGAGCAAGGTTTGTTGTATGGCCTCATTGGTTTCTTCTGTAGTCAGCCCCATTGGTTCTCCAAGGTTGGTTAATTCTTCCCATTGAAACCAGAAATAAGTTGGCAGCATGGCAGACAAGATTGCAAATGCTTCAAGCTTGGGCTCATCAACTTCGAAAGTAGTTCCCAATAATTGCAAGAGTAGCAGCGCATCAGATTTGACTTTTGGTTCAAAATGATCCCCAAAAGTAACTGGGTTGTATCCTTCGTTGATGTAAGAAGTAGCATTGGGGATCAAGCGTGCAATGTTCGGTGTTTTCAGTTTCGATGCGATTTTTTCAAGTGTAATTTTTGGAGCAAGCGAAATTACCAGTGCATTAGCAGAAACGACATCTGCAATTTTATCGAGTGATTCCATGATCATTGGTGGGTGCAGGGCTATAAATATAGTCTGCTGTTGTGCTGCCTGCTCTACGGTTTTGGCAACAACGATGTCTGGAAATTGTTTTTTCAGAGCCACAAGTACATCGGCATTGGTGTCAAACACAATAATCGATTTGAATTCAACCTTCTTATTGGCAAAAGCCTGAAGAAAGATTTTGGTGATACGACCACCACCAACAAAGCCCAAAGAGTTTGTTTTCATAGATTAAGAATTTTAGATATACAACGCGATTATTTACCGGAGATTCTAAAAAATATAGTTAAACAAATATCCAACGATCATTATGCCTACTCCTACAATCCCAATAAAGGTGAATATCAGCGGCAATTTCAGTACTTTTCTCAGGATCACCATCTCAGGAAGGGAAAGTCCGATAACCGACATCATGAAAGCCAATGCAGTTCCCAGCGAAGCACCTTTTTCAATTAGCACGGAAACAATCGGAACAATACCGGCAGCATTGGAATACAACGGAATACCAATCAGTACGGAAAGTGGAATGGAATACCAGGCAGATTTCCCCATCAGAGTGGCCATAAATTCTTCAGGTACGTATCCGTGAGCTCCGGCACCGACAAGGATTCCAAGAGCCACATACAACCAAACCTTACCTACAATTTCTTTCACTGCATCATAGCCGAGTTGGATCCGTTTTGACATGCTGAGTTTTTCTTCTATATCTTCGCTGTTGCCCATTTGGGTCTGATAAACCCAGGGTTCGACCCATTTTTCTAACTTCAGCAATCCAATCACCCAACCTGCCAAAATTGCGATCGCCAATCCGGTGCCAACATAAATAGCGGCAACTTTCCAACCAAACATTCCGTACAGCAGGACGATGGCTACTTCATTGATCATTGGAGCTGCAATCAGGAAGGAGAAGGTGACTCCTAACGGTACTCCGGATTCGACAAACCCAAGAAACAGCGGGATGGCAGAGCAAGAACAAAATGGAGTCACAATTCCCAAAGTTGAAGCCATTACGTTGCCGGTAAATGTCTTTTTACCTTCGAGGGCTTTTCGGGTACGTTCGGGAGTGAAGAAGGTGCGAATAATTCCGACAAGGAAAATAATGAGTGTGAGCAAAAGAATCACTTTTGGGAACTCAAAAACAAAGAATCGTAAGGCTTCAGTAAGGTGTTCTCCTTTTGGCATTCCCAAGACTGAGTTAATGAACCAATCGGCCATTGGTTGGAGATTATGGTAGATCTGGTACCATAATGGCAATAATAGCAAAGGAATTAGAAAATGACGAGATTTGAAGATTTGAAAATTCATCGGACAAGATTTGAAGATGAAGAGATTTGAAGATGAAGAGATTTGAAGATGAAGAGATTTGAAAATTTGAAGATGAAGAAACTTCAAATTGATTTTTTCGAGGTGCTTATGATTTTAGAGATTATATTGTGAATTGACAAAAGCTTTTCTTTTAAATTGTCAGGGTTGGAGTAATTTATCGACAGCTCACAAAGCGTTAGCCAATATTCAGTTTCATCGACTTCTTTAGCGGCGATTTTGATTTTATGAATAAAATCTGCTTTGCTTTCAGCATTTTGCGCTTCTCTAACATTTGCCCCAATGGATGTGCCTGATTTGAGTAATTGTCTTGCTATGACATATTTCTTTTGACTTTCAAGTAGTTCAGTATAGCTTATGATGTCAAGAGCAAACTCCAACGACAATTTCACAATCAAATTTTCCCTATCATTTCTCATTTCGTTACATTTTCAAATTATTTAATTTTCAAATCATTTTGAAGACATAATATATCCCAACCAAAATAAAAAGTACTGCAATAAAGCGTCTGAACCAGAGTTCAAAAGATTTTATTTTGTTGTAAACATTGCCTATTCCAGAGATTGTATAGGCCAACAACCATGCAAACAGAATCACCGGAATACCTGTGGCAATGGCAAAAACCATCGGAAGATAAAGTCCTGAAGCACTTGTAACTGTCATTGGGATCAACATGCCAAAATAGAGGACACCACTGTAGGGACAGAATGCCAGAGCGAAAATCATTCCCAGCAAGACAGCATCAAAATAGCTCCATTTGGTTTTGGCTTCCAGTTTTGTGGTCAGTCGGCTTAATCCCGGGAATTTAATTTTGAGTACATCAAGCATAAACAGTCCGATGATGATTAGCAAAGGGCCTAAAATCTTCTCTCCATAGAGCTGAAAAAAACCTGAGAATTTAAATTGATCCGCACCAAAAAATATAACCAGCGCGACGATGGAATAGGATATTCCTCGTCCCAGGGTATAAAAGACACCGTTTAAGAAAACACGGTTGCGGTTCTTTATATCCTTGCTAATAAATCCAATGGCCGTGATGTTTGTCACAAGTGGGCATGGACTGATGGCCGTCATCAACCCCAGAACAAATGCCGAAAGCCACGGTAAGGTACTGCTCTCGAGTAGATTGGTGAGAAATTCCATGAAACGATTCCTTAAAGTTGGTCAACCTTTTCCTTGATTATCTTTTTAAATTTGGCGGGATTGGTTCGGGCGTACATGAATCCCTCGTTGGTCAGATTTATCTTGTTCTTTCCTTTTACAATAAGCAAGGTCTGTCCTGAAATCTCCAGTTGTTCGGCAATTGGTTTGGTTGCATCTTCCTCAAGATTCAATGCCTTAAAAGTCACCTTTTTGCCATAAAGACTTTCTAAATTCGCTTTCGCCTCAGATTCTACTGCTTTGCAAGTAACACATCGTGCAGTGTTGTGAAAATAATAGGCTTCGATGGTGCCGGAATCAGATTTAATTGTTGCTTTTCCTGTAGTTTGGGCACTTCCCAACATTCCGCTCAAGATGAGCAGAAAGGTAAAACTTAATCGGATCACGTTTTTCATGGTGGATAAATTATTTGGTTAATACATTTTTAATCTCTTCAGCAGATGGAATCCGTCCCTTTATTTCGACCTTTTCATTTACAACCAATGCCGGAGTTGTCATTACGCCATATTTCATGATTTGCATGATGTCCTCCACTTTGACAATAGTGGCTTCTATGCCATTTTGCTCCACTACCTCGCGGGTTATTTTTTCAAGTGTTTTGCACTTTGGGCATCCGGGTCCTAAAATTTTAATTTCCATGATTTTGATTTTTTATTTATTTGTCATCCTGACAACTGCTTAGCATTATCGGATAATTCAAGATATTTCCAAGCAAGGTCTGTGCCTCTTTCCAGTTCTCCTTGTTCAGACAATATTTGATGCGGGGAGCTTCAATTTCTCCCTGAATCAAACCGGCATCTTTCAATTCCTTCAGATGTTGGGAGAGTGTTGACTTAACAATCGGTAGGATTTCAGTTAAATCTCCGCTGTAACAGCAGGATTGTTTGGACAATAGTTCGAGTACATACATCCTGATCGGATGGCCCATGGCTTTGGCATAACGCGCTGCCTTTTTATGCTCATTTGAAATTATTTCTGCTTTCATCATTCGTAGTTCGTGAAATTACGAACAAATATAATATTTTAGTTTGACTACAGAATAATTTCATCTCCTTATTTTACGATTCATCCGCCTAATCCGACGATCCGGTAGGTTCTTTTTTTAGAGGCTTGATTTTCATGTTTAATTTGATAGAAAATTCAATATGCCATGAAAATAATTTTCTCTACCATCATTTTTCTTTTGCTGCTGACCAGCGTTTCTGCCCAGGTTCAAATCAGCGGCAAAGTGTCGGACCGCAACCATTTGACATTGCCGGGAGCGAATATTTTTATCCAGGGCAGTTATGACGGAACCACTGCTGACAGCTTGGGGAACTTCAGTTTTAAGACCAAACTAAAAGGAAGGCAGATTCTTGCCGTCACATTTATTGGTTATAATCCGATTTCCAAAAGCATTGATCTGGATAGTACTAAGAACATCGTTCTGCAACTCGAATTGGAAGAGACAGGTGGACAAATCGATGAAGTCGTTATCAATGCAGGGTCTTTTGAAGCCAGCGATGAGAAAAAAGCGGTGATCATGAGGGTTTTTGACATTGCTACGACTCCCAGTGCTCAGGGCGATATTTTCGGTGCGCTAGGAACCTTGCCAGGGGTTCAGAAGGTTGGCGAAGACGGACGGGTGTTTGTCAGGGGTGGCGAAGGGTACGAAACCAAATCATTTATGGATGGAATGGTGGTCTCTACTCCCTACTATTCAAAGCTGCCAGATATGCCGACCAGGGGGCGTTTCTCTCCGTTGCTTTTTAGCGGGACCCTTTTCAGTACCGGTGCTTATTCGGCTGAATATGGTCAGGCATTGTCGTCTATTGTTGACATGAAAACCAATTCGCCGGAGACAGAAAACAAATCGAGTATTTCCTTGATGACGGTGGGAATGATGGCATCTACTTCCAAATGCTGGAAAAATGCCTCCTTGTCCTTAAGCGGAGACTATATCAACACAGGATTATCCAATAAATTCAATAAACAGTTAACAGACTGGGTTAAGAATCCGGTTGCCATTGACGGAACAATTATCTACAGACAAAAATTAGGAGAAACCGGTCTATACAAATTCTTCGGAACCTTCAACAACAGTACCAGCGGGATGGTTTATCCGAACACACAAATGGGCACCAATCAGAGAATCCTGCTCAAAGGCGGAAATTTTTACCTGAACAATACCTACAACAGCATGCTTGGTAAAAAATGGATGCTCAAATCTGGCCTCGCATGGAATTATGACAATCAAAAATTTGACATTGATCAGGATCAACTGGTTACCAATCAGAAGATGCTTCAGGCAAAATTGGGCTTCGTCCATTTCATTAATGAACGTACCGAATTGAATCTTGGGGCCGACTGGGTCAATTACTCCTATTTGCAACGTATCCGGATGAATGGCGACTACCGCCTGACATTTGTCAACAATCAGTTATCCGGATTTGGCGAAATGGAATACAAAGTCACCCAAAAATTTGCAGCAAGGATGGGAATGAGGATTGAAAACAGCTCACTTTCTGGTCAGACCACGGTTGTTCCAAGATTCTCGGGGGCCTACAAGACCGGTCTGCACAGTCAGGTTTCGGTGGCTTGCGGCCAGTTTTATCAGAATCCGGAGGAGGATTACCTGAAGTTTGCTCCACAGTTAAAAGCTGAGCAAGCACAACATCTGGTGATGACCTGGCAGTACCAGACTGAACTAAGAACCTTCCGTGCCGAAGGTTATCTGAAGAAATATACTGAATTGGTGAAATTCAATGCTCCTTTTGCCACCAATCCATTGGATTATTCCAACTCAGGCAATGGCCATGCAGAAGGAATTGACCTATTCTGGCGGGACAAGCAGAGTCTCAAGGCAACGGATTACTGGATCTCCTATTCCTGGATCAACACAAGGCGTAATTACAAAGATTACCCTTCTTCAGCCATGCCCGGATTTGCTTCGGAGCACAACCTCTCGGTAGTTTATAAACGGTTCTTCGAGAAGCTGAAGACCTATGGATCCATTACTTATTCCTATGCAAGCAGTCGTTCTTACCACGATCCGAATCTTCCCGGTTTCATGAATTCGAAAATGAATCCTTACAATGATATCAGTTTAAGCTTAACCTACCTGATGAGATTTTTCGGCAAACAAGCCGTTATGCACTTAATGGTTAACAATCTGACTGGGTTCAACAACGTCTATGGCTATAATTATTCGAATGTGCGAAATGAGGCAGGCCAATATGATTCGACTCCGATCCGATCTCCTTTTGTGCGACAAACTGTCCTGCTAATCTCTGTTTTGCTTTAACAGCAGTCCTAAAAAATCCAGTCAGGATATCATGCAATTAAGTTCTTTTTATTAAACAATTTAAAATTTACAAAGATGAAAAAGTTAGTTTTTACAATCGTTCTTCTTTCGCTCATCCAGGTTGCTTTTTCCGGCGAAGCCTATGAAAGAGCCATGAGCCAATCCGTCGAAAAGTTGTTTCAGGTTAAAACAATTCCTGAGTTCACAGCAGTTGCCAACCAGTTTGAAAGGATAGCCAATTCTGAGAAATCAGAGTGGCTGCCTCTCTATTATGCTTCCTTTGCCTATATTATGATCAGTTTCCATGAGACAGACAATGGCAAAAGGGACCAATATCTTGATCAGGCTCAAAAGTACCTGGACCAGGCCATGGCAATCGAGCAGAATGAGTCAGAATTGTATATGCTGCAAGGATTTTTGTACCCTTCAAGAATCAATATTGACCCAATGAACCGAGGGATGAAATTCATGGGTGAAATGAATAAGATGCTTGACAAGGCGCTTGCACTTAACGCTGATAATCCGAGGGTTTATTATCTTCGTGCGACCATCCTTCATCATACGCCTGAGGCCTATGGAGGTGGGGCAGAAAAAGCATTGC
>CAIRSO010000752.1 GCA_903881215.1 uncultured Bacteroidia bacterium | reverse complement strand
CAGGAAGGTTGTCAAACTGGATGAGGCCCGGATAGCCAAAGTGAATAGGGAAATTTGTAATTCCCTGAAATAGAAGGATAAAGGATAAAGTAAAAAGGATAAAGTAGCACGAATCCCACTTTATCCTTTTTACTTTATCCTTTATCCTTCTTTAGAGTCCTTTCATTGAGAAAGCTATCCGCTTTCGGGGAATATCCACCTCAACCACTCTTACCTTCACATGCTGCTGCAGTTTCACAATTTCAGCGGGGTCGCTTACAAATTTGTCAGCCATCTCGCTGATGTGAACCAGTCCGTCCTGCTTGATGCCCACATCAACAAATGCTCCGAAGCGGGTGATGTTCGTAACAATACCTGGCAGTACCATCCCCGGAATCAGGTCGGACATGGAATAAATCCCATCGGCAAACTCGAAATGCTTGATGCCTGAGCGAGGATCCCGGCCAGGTTTGGCCAACTCTGTAAGAATATCTGTGAGGGTTGGAATTCCAACCTCTTTGCTGACATACTTGCTAAGTTCAATTTTGGACGCCAGCTGCTCCTTCCCGATGAGCTCAGAAAGTTGACAGCCCAGATCAGCTGCAATTTTCTCTACCAACTTATACCGTTCAGGATGCACCGCTGAATTGTCCAGTGGATTCTGAGCTCCAGATATCCGCAGGAATCCCGCACACTGTTCGAAAGCTTTTGGTCCCATGCGCGGAACTTTGCGCAAGGCGTCACGCGATGGAAAAGGACCATTCTCTTTGCGGAATTCCACAATGTTCTGTGCCAACGTGGCATTGAGGCCGGATACGTAATTAAGCAAATGACTGCTGGCAGTATTCAAATCCACTCCGACTTTATTGACACAGGATTCCACTGTGGTCTCCAATGAATTTTGCAACTGTTTCTGATCCACATCATGCTGGTATTGGCCAACACCAATCGCCTTCGGATCAATCTTAACCAACTCGGCCAATGGATCCATCAGCCTTCTGCCAATGGAAATGGCACCCCTGACGGTCACATCATATTGTGGAAATTCATCGCGGGCTGTTTTGGATGCCGAATAGACTGATGCTCCATCTTCGCTCACAACAAATACCTGGATCTCCTTGTCAAACCGCATTTTCTTGAAAAAACTTTCAGTCTCCCTGCTGGCGGTACCATCACCAATGGCGATTGCATCAATCTTGTAACTCCCAATCAATGAACCTATTTTTCGCATCGCCTGACCAACTTCCGATTGCGGTGGATGCGGATAGAT
Organism: uncultured Bacteroidia bacterium; assembly: GCA_903881215.1. Classification (GTDB taxonomy): domain Bacteria; phylum Bacteroidota; class Bacteroidia; order Bacteroidales; family Prolixibacteraceae; genus CAINVV01. Next base: position 1,081 of record CAIRSO010000752.1, on the reverse strand, counting down.
CGTTTCATTGTGCAACAAATTTCCCTGCGCATCGAGGCACACTACTTTGCAGCCTGATTTATATCCCGGGTCGATGCCCATTACTCTTTTCTGTCCTAGTGGAGGAGCCAACAACAATTGTCTGAGATTCTCAGTAAAAACCCTGATGGCTTCCAAGTCTGCCTTTTGTTTCGAATCACTAAAAAACTCAGTCTCCATGGAAGGTGCAAGAAGCCTTTTATATGCATCCCGAATAGCTAAAATAACTTGCTGACTGCTCAGATTCTGGGAAGTAACAAAATATTTCTCCAATCGTTCAAGGGTTCGATCATCATCCGGGGAGATCGATAACTTAAGAATCCCCTCTCTCTCACCACGGCGCATGGCCAGCAATCTGTGTGAAGGACATCTGATCAGAGCTTCAGAAGAGTCGAAATAATCGCGGTATTTAATTCCCTCCTCCTCCTTTCCCTTTGCCACTTTTGAGAAAACAACTGCTTCTCTGGCAAAACTATTCCTGACAATATTTCTGGCAATATTATGCTCGTTCAAGGCTTCTGCAACAATGTCCCTGGCACCTGCCAATGCCTCTTCCACATCAGGCACCAGGTCGTTTAAAAAATGTTTTGCCTTGGCAGCAGGATCCTTTTCTGTTTGTTGCATCAGTATTTCAGCCAGCGGCTCAAGTCCTTTTTCTTTGGCAATACTGGCACGGGTACGTCTCTTGGGTTTGAATGGCAGATAAATATCTTCCAATTCGTTCAGCTGAAAACAATTTTCAATTTTGGATTGAAGTTCGGGCGTAAGCAAATTTTGTTCTCCAACAGATTTCAATATGGTCTCTTTTCTTTTCTCCAATTCGTCGAGGCGTTCTGCTTCTTCTTTAATATTTGCCAGATATATCTCGTCCAGGCTTCCGGTCATCTCTTTCCTGTATCTGGCCACAAAGGGTATGGTTGCGCCTTCGTCAAATAAAGTCAGTACACTGATTATTTGATTCTTATCAACTCCAACACGATCAGAAATTAGCTGAATAATCTTATCTTTTCTCATGATCACAAAGATAATTTTTTTACCCCTTTTATTACACCTGTCAGGTTTT
>CAIRSO010000751.1 GCA_903881215.1 uncultured Bacteroidia bacterium | reverse complement strand
CTGTTTCTTCGCATTTACCTGATTGTAGTAATTATCTTCCCTTTGATATCCAGCAAGGAAATAAAAATAATGTTTTTTGATTTCTTTAGTATACGATGTATAAAGGTTTGCTGTGGAATAGGTATTATCTGTCATCATTCTCTCAAGTTCTGATATACGAGGAGCCCTAAGTGAATAATAAAGTGTTCCATTTGGCTCGTAACCGGTTTGACTAAATGCTGTACGTTGATATCTTTGATTTGAAAGTTTTACAGCATATTTACCAGTAACTTCCCATCCTTTAAGAGGTTTTAGATTAAAACCGCCAGAAATATTCATGTTTCCAGTAGTTTGATTAACCATTCCCAATGCACCAGTCAACTCATCATAAATTCCAATAATGTTTGGACTTCCATTTGGTTGGTTTACAGGCCAATTAGGCCATGTACGCGAAATCCAGTTAAAAATGGCACCATAATCTCTTCCAAGAGTACTATAGGATGGTCCTGACTCAACTGAATTTACATAATTCATGCTAAAGTCAAGGCTCAACCAGTCTTTGACATCGGTATTGACTTTTAATAAAGCATTATACCTATTTTTTCGGTCGCCAATACCAGCAAAAATACCTACAGATTCATTATAACCAAGCCCCATATAATATGACGTTTTTCCACTACCACCAGAGAAACTTAGGTTGTGGCGCTGACTTGGAATCACATTACGAGTGGTTATTGCAAAATAGTCAACATTGTCATTTGAAACAAAGTGTCTACCCCATCCGCCGTTTACATCAATGTTATTATAATCAATAATACCAGCTGCGTAATCTTTCATTCGTTGGATTGCATCATCAGCAAATTGAGGAGCTTGTAATCCATTTCGATAGAACTGATTGAAGCGTTCTGCAAAAGTCCATGAGTCTGCCATGTGAGGCATGCTTGTAGGTGTTCCAAAAGCGATATCACCACTGTAATTTACACTCATTGGTTTATTCTTGTCGCCTGATTTGGTTACTACTAAAATAACTCCGAAAGGCGCCCTAGACCCATATATAGCAGAAGCTGCAGCATCTTTTATTACAGTAATCGACTCAACATCATTTGGGTTAACATCCATAAGAGATCTTTCTACACCATCAATCAGTACCAAAGGACTTCCCTCTGAACCAAATCCAGTAAATCCCCGAATATTTAATTTGAAATCCTGCTGCGGTGCACCATTTACTAAGTTGACATTTAATCCTGCAACAGTTCCTTGAAGTGCTTCTGTTACAGATTTGACAGGACGATTTTTTAGTACCTCCTTACCAACTTGGTCAATAGCCGCTGTTAAGTGCGATTTTTTCTGGGTTCCATATCCAACAACAACAACTTCATCAAGTCCAACAGATTCATCCTCCAACACCAAATTAATTATGGACTTGTTTCCAATAAAAACATTTTGAGTTTTCATCCCCATAAACGAGAATTGTAAAGTCGAATTTTCTGGAATTACGCCAAAGGAAAAATTACCATTTGTATCAGTGATTATACCAGTAGTAGTTCCTTTTAATGTCACCGAAACTCCTGGAAGTGTAGCACCTGAAGAGTCAGTCACCTTCCCTGAAATAGATTTTTGCTTTTGAAGTAATTTAAGTGAATTAATTTCGCTTTCATCGATGTAAAGTACATAATTATTATTAAAAGAGCGATATTTTACATTGGTCTTCTGAAACATCAAGTCCAAAAGTTCTTCGAGATTCTTAGTATTACAATCGATGTCAATTTTTCGTTCTACGTCAATGTTGCTGCTGTTAAAGAGAAATCTGAATTCAGATTTTTCTTCAATAATTTTCAAAATCGTTTTCACAGATTCCTTTTCAGCCTTCAAACTTAAACGCCCCTTAATCTGAGAAAAGTCAACCGCAGATATTTGCAGGAACACAGCAAATAAAAGAAATGTTGTTAGCTTCATAATTCTAAACTTCTGTGTCATGCAGGGTATTCTCCCGCAATGAAAAATCCATCGTTTTTTTTTCATAAATCCTAAGTGTTAATTTGTAAGTACTCAATCAATATAATATTTATCTAATTTTAAAATTGCATTTTAATTAAAAAATACCGGCTTTTTATTTTGCGTATAGTTCTATATTTTCCCCATCTACTTCATAGTCAAATCTTGAAGTTAATTTCATCATATTAAGCAACTCGCGAAGGCTTTCTGTTTTGATAATCATTGTAAAGCGATCTCTATTACCAATTTTCGGATCCAATTTAATGGATATGCCATACCATCGTTCGATTTGAGGAATCAATTCTGCAAATGAAATATCTGAAAAATGCAATTCATTGTTTCTCCAAATGGAATAGATTTTAGCTGTTACATTTTCAACTTTCAATAAATTGTCTGCAATATCGTATTTTGCTTGCTGACCAGGCTGCAATACGGCCAGTTGCACAGAGTTATTTCCTTTTATTGCTACCTGGCCTTCTTCAAGTGTAGTCTCCACGTAACTTTCGTTTTCATAACACCTTAAATTAAATCGGGTACCAGTTACCACTACTATCATGCCAGATGATGTGATGACTTCGAACGGATGTGCCTGGTCTTTCTTAATCTCGAAATATGCCTCACCTTGTAAAATCACTTTTCGTGGGTGCAAGGCATCGTACTTTAATATTGTTTGTGAATTGAGCCAAACATGACTGCCATCAGCCAAAATGATTTTGGATTTTTCACCTTTGGGTGCTTCAAACTGCACAATAACAGAATCGGATGAATTAAAAAAATGATCTCTGAACCATAAACTCCCGAATCCTATAGTCAAAAGAATTAATATAGCTGCTGCTATTCTTCTGAATTGTTCAAATCTAATAAGACTAGGTCTGCCATTCACTTCCGACAATTTGTAGTTAAGTCTATTCCATGCCTGATCAACATCTATTCCCGAATTTAGCTGTTCATGAAATAAGTTATGAACTTTGCGGAATTCTGCCCTGTTTTCTTCAGAATAAGAAACCCAATCAAAAATTTCATGATTTTCCAGTTCTGATGTTTCTTTGTTCAGAAACCGATACAAAATATTATCGTTTATCGATTTTTTCATTTTTTCTTTCTTTCAATAAGCTCTAACAGGCAAGTATGATCTTACCCTGACATGAGAGTAAAATATATTAGTTAATAATTTCGCAGATGGGGATTGTGGGTGGGTGATAATTTCCATAGAAGCCTGCATTTCAGCTCATTAAAAGAGAGATGATAACTGCCGTCAGATAATCATTTAATTCGGTTCTCAATTTGGAAAGTGCTCTACTCATTTGTGTTTCAACAGTCTTAACTGATATTCCCAATTTCTCTGCAATTTCTGAGTATTTTAAGCCGTCTTCACGGCTCATCTGGAATATTTTTCGACATTGTACTGGCAGGGAGTTAATTGCAGCAGAGGCTTTATTCTCGAATTCAGTATATAAAACAGATTCATAAGTATTATAATCTTCAGTATGATCTTTATACACGATTTCAATTATAGAATAATATTTGTCAGTTAACTTTTTGTGTTCGAGAAAATTAAAACATAAGTTCTGTACTGATTTGAATAAATAAGGTCGTATTTCATCGTTTAACTTATACTGACCCCTCTTTTTCCAAATATTGAGAAAAACTTCTTGGACAATTTCTTCTGATTCGGTGGAACTTGATATGAATTTATTGGCAAAACCGCATAATCGTACATAATACTCCCGAAATAAGATTTCAAAAGCCAATTCTTCATCCGATTTTGATTTTAGCGCAATAATCATATAGTAACTACTTATTAATAACACATAAAAACGTGACAATAAATTATTGTCACGTTTTTATGTAGCAAAAATATGTAAAAACACAAACTTTGATTGGTAAAATTGTTCAGAATATCGGTAGAATTGTGTTTGGAAGATAAAACTCTAATAAATATCAGTTGGCTTGTCTTTTTTATCGTTCATCTCACTGTTTTCAAACTGTTGTAGTTTGATAAATTCCAATTGTGAATTTGGATGGAATTCTTCGCTATTCATGTATTCCAATAAGCTCACAAGCATCTGTTTTGCTTGCGGTCGATTTTCTATGTCGGTGCTAAGGTCGATGCTTGAATAGACAAGTTTTCCAGCATCGCAAGCTGTTTCGAAAACGAGTGCCAATCGGCGATT
>CAIRSO010000750.1 GCA_903881215.1 uncultured Bacteroidia bacterium | reverse complement strand
CACCCCTCCTCCCCAAAAAGTAAGAACATCACCAAAATCGTGCTTCAGCTCTTTTAGGTTCATTCCCGCAGCAGTGAACTGTACCGGATTTAAAATATCCAATCCGGCTTCAATCAAATCAGGAATTATCTCACGAATGGCACCGCAACTATGTAAAAAGGTTTTTACATGGGGTAACCGCCTTTTAACATGAGTAAATATTGTTTTAAAACGGGGAATAACCATCTTCCTCAGCTGATCAGGATCAATAATTGTTGTTGCCTGCGAACCAAGGTCATCACACTCCGAAATAACTTGAATTTTGTGTTCATTTCCTGTTTCGATGGCCCAATCAATAATTTCATCCCAATACCGGATCTTATCCTGCACTATGATATCAAACAAAGATTCAACTCCCTCCGGATCAATCACAGTATCCATAAACCAGCTTTCGTAACCGCGAATGCGAAGGCTGTTTTCAGTCAGCCCAGCAGTATTTCTGTCGGCTATTCCGCAAAAAGTACCAATATTGCAGATTTGCTCATTCAGATTAGCACGGAGGATAGCTTTATAGGTATCCCAGTCGGGTCGGGGAAGAAAAGGCAGCGATCCGCACAAAGAATCAGCATTTTCCAAAGGAGATGAGACTAAATGAAAATATAAATCCTTTCCTTTTTCAAACTTCCATTTGCAACCATAATAATCGGTTACTTCAATTATATTTCCGTTGACTCGTTTAGTATTCCGAAAATCCGTGATCCGCTGCGCTCCTAACCTTCGCGTGTCTGATTTAAGGTACAGTAAATTTTCTTCAACGGGAGTAATAATTTGTTGGATAGGATCGATCTCATCATCTCCAATTTCAGTTGAAAGCCCGCGAAACTGCATGGCGCGTAAATAAGCATTTTTGGTAATCGATGTTACAGTAGTACCCGCCAAATCATATGGAATACGGTCGGGTTCCTGGTGACTAAGGGTCGTTTGAATTCGTTCTCTGCTGTTCATTTTGAAATTTTCAAATATTAACTTCTTATTTAAATAGTTTTGCTACCTCACTTGCTGCTGAGAGAAAAGCACCTGAGCCATAGGCTTCGGAGTCATCAGAAGAAACAGCAGCTGGTGAATCGCCAACCTTTTGAACGTATCCAAGTTTACCGTCAGCCTGAACACATTGAACAAGCAGCTTCCATGCTTTTTCAACTGTAGGCAGGTATTCTGTTTTGTTTAAATAGCCATTGTTTATGCCAAATGCAAGAGCATAACAATAAAATCCTGTGCCGCTTGTTTCAATGCCATTGTAAAGAGACGGATCCAACAGACTGGATGGCCAATGTCCTTCCTTCAGTTGAAGATCTTTGAGACGGGAAGCCATTTCCTGAAAGAGGGTTTCATAAAATTTCACGTTCCGATAATCTTTGGGCATAACTTGTAATACTTTTGTTAGGCCGGCAATTACCCAACCATTACCGCGAGACCAAAAGATTTTTTTACCTGCAGGAGTTTTTTTGTCAAAATATCTGTCATCCCTGTAAAAGAGTTTCTCTTCTTTATCGTACAGGTAATCGTAGGTGATTTTGTATAACTCATCCATTTTGTCAAGATATTTGAGTTGTCCCGTTGCAGCAGCATATTTCGCATAGGTTGGCGGAGCCATATAAAGAGCATCGCACCAGCTCCACCAGTTATACCAATAACGGTTATCTTTAAACTTTACATCCGGTATTTTTGGATCCCGTTGAAAATTTGCATCGAGGCAATAGCCAGTTTTGTCAATAATTTTCAGATCCTTAAGGATATTATATAAGTCGATGTACATGTGACCTATTGCTAAAACATTTGCATCATAAGGCCGCGGACGTATAGCCCAATTATAGGTATTCCCCATTTCAACCATAGATTTCAGGTATTTAATTTTTGGATCCACCAAATACAAATCCATCAATCCGGAATAAAAAGCTCCATATTGCCATTCCCATAGACCCACCCCGGTAGGATGTTGCTGTTGCCAGTCAAAAACCCGCTCGGCTGTATCTATTACTGACTGTCTGGAAACCTGGCCTTCAGTTGGATTATTGAATCCACTGTAAATCAACAGCATAAGAATAATCATGCTTTTTTTCATCTTTTGGTTGGTTTTATTTCAAATTAAATATTCAAATTGTTGTATGAGACAAGAATATTCCATTTTATTGTTATTTATAAGCCTACTGCCTTTTGTTTAACACCAATTCTTGAAATATCCTTTTTAGTTATCTGCACTACTGCATGATATAACTGTTCTCCCAATGCCGAAAAATCCCGTTTGTTAGCAGCATTTGAATCTGATCGTAATTTTTCAGGAATAGCATGTACTCCGTTCAGCGCGCCAAATAATCCACAAGCCATTTCGCAGATCGAGTCAGCATCATTACCATAAAAGCATCCGGCTTTAATAGTTTTATTAAAATCATGGTTCCCGTATTTCAATACTGCGAGGGCAACAGGAAATTCTTCAATTGAATTTTTTCTAGAAGGAGTATTCAAACCCAAGAATGGTAAATATGCATTTCTCACTTTAAAAATAAAATCATCGAGGGGATCAGAAGAGTTTACTGCTTTTGTAACTGCTTCGATAGCACCTTTTGTTCCATCCCTTGACAAATCGATCGCGGTAGAGATAATACTTTCAATAGTTGAATTGACTTTAAATGCCTCGGCATAAGCGGCAGCAACGGCACCTCCTGCTTCAACAGCGAAGGATTCATTGTGCGCCAATCCGAATGATGTAGCCTCCATATATGCTCCAAAGGGATCACCTGCATTGACAGCACCAACAGGCATCATAAACATTGCTACGCCACAGTTTACATTATTCCCTATACCGGCAATTCGGGGTTCAGCATTGTTGATTATCAATTTTTTATAAGGATATTGCTCAGGCGTCCAGATGCGGTCGTATATGATCATCTCCTTGAGGCGTTCGGGTACCCAAACCTTTGTTTCGTGAATTTCAGGAATAAACCAGTCAGCATAGTCATATGCGTCAAAGTGGCGAAGCCCTTTTGAATACGCCCTAATTAAAGCTTCGGTCATTAAAGTATCATCCGTTATCCGACCATTGCCCTTCCCTGTATTCGGATCATTCTGATGAGTCGGAGGGAGAAAACTATCCAGAATATCTCTGTTTCCAAATAGTTCTTTTATTGCTATTGCTTTCTTCCCTTCAACGGGTGCTCCCATGGCATCTCCAATGGCAATGCCACAAATAGCACCCTTTATCTTTTCCTTTAAAGAAGAAGCCGGTTTACCGGTTTCCCTCCTTTTCCCCTGGACATCGGTTGTTGCGAATATGGCTGGAGAGATTAACCCGAGCCCAATACCCTGACCTGTTGTTAAAAGAAATTTTCTTCTGTTTGTCACATGCCTTAGTTTTTTGTGAGTTAAATTTATAATTGTGCGCTAATCATTGATAAAATATCTTTTATATACAAATTAAATTGCCCGATTTCTAACATCTCCGCCACTTGATGAAACATCGGGATAAATACTCATCTACTTTCCCGTTTTTCCTGGCCATTCCCAGTTCTTCAGATCATCGCTCCAAGCAATGCCTAGGCTTGCCAAATTATCGAAACCTCCGCGCGCGTCCCCTTCAGGAAACTCCGAACCATGGAAAAACATCAGAGCCTTACCTACGCGTTTGTCTTTACGCAGGTCAAGTACAAACCCTGCTGTCAACCGTCCCTTTGCCCACGTCCAATCACTCTGCCCCAGTGTCAGCACACCTTCATCACACCACTCCTTGAGATGTTTGGAGCGCTTGATACCAACGCCGTTCTGAGGCGAGTGGAACAAGATATAATCATCTCCATCAGGGATAACACAGGCATTTTCTCCGGCGACTGTCCGCCCCGTATAGTTCCACGTTTTTAAATCAAGCGACCATGACATACTGACCCCATTCTGCTTGTAAAAACACCACCATTTGCCCGGATCGGCATTATCCTGTATAAGGAATGGATCAATCATCCGTCCCATCTCCCCGCGCGGAACATCAGGCCCTTTCACACGAAGCAGCTCTGGTTCACTCCAGTTCTCAAGATCCCGGCTGCGCATGATCCAGATTCGCGATGTTTCATTACCATACTTCTCCCCGTTTGGACGGGGATAGGTCTGCAGGCAGAGGATCCAGTCGTCGCCATCCCGCACAATATTGCCGGGGCTGCCGTAATTAAGTGACTGGTCCTGAGGGGTAAAGATTTTCGGGGCTGTCCAGGATTTCAGGTCGCGGCTTTTGCTCCAGGCAGTGTACGAAAACACTTTCTTGTCCGGCTCGATCCTGACCAGTGTGAAATAAAGTCGGAACCATCCATCGTGATAAATTGCCGTCGGGTCGCGATAGGCTGTGGTGTCATTTCCGGGAAAAATAACTGGCGAAGAAAGGGCAGACAAGGAAACCCGCCACTTGGACTTAGCACCGGCTTCTGCAGGACAGGCCATCAGGAACGCAAGGAACACCGGGACAATGCTTGTTTTCATCGAATATCCTGCTCCCAATATGAGTCTATTTATATTCATTTTAATAGTTTATTACTTTAACTCAAATATCCAATTTGATTTTTTTGAATCGCGAATATTCCAGTGTATGAGCAAAAGCCATTCATTTTTGGCCAAATAAGTTTAACTCTATGTTTGAATCTTTTTTTAGCATTACCCCTGGGGGTATTTGTCACTCTTTTTGTGCTTTTTATGAT
>CAIRSO010000749.1 GCA_903881215.1 uncultured Bacteroidia bacterium | reverse complement strand
TGTTGATGACAGTGATGGGCAACTTATATTTTCCATGGACAAGAAAATAAAGGCAAAAGTGGCGGCAATTGAGGAGGTGGAAAATTTAAGCCAGACACTCTCGGAGAAAAATAAGATATTGGATGAGCGATATCATCCTCAATTTGGCGAGGGAAAGGCCAATCCTTTTGATGCTGCATGCAGTGACTACAATGGTGCAGCAGATGGTTATTTAAATTCTGCAAATTCATTACTGGAACAAACACAAAAAGATTATCTCGATGCATTGCGTCGCTACCTGAATAACCAGATTTATTACGACCAATATACCAAGTGGCCTGAACAATTTGAATTGGCAAAAGTAATTGCCAAAAGAAAATGGCTTGGAGCTATCAACCAAAAGGTGATGTTCCACGACCCAAGCTATTATTGCCAGAAGAAGGACGAAATTAAACCGGGTCATGGCAAACTTCAGGAATTTGACGATGTGCACTGTGAATATCACAGTGAGCTAAAATTACCCCTTGGTAATATTAAGGTGGATTGTAGCCGGGTAACCACTGAACTTGATTTGAAGGTTATCAAACTCGGACTAAAACAGAACATGGAAAAGGAAACATTCGGCGATCAGTTTATGAGTTGTTCGGTTGAAGTTGGAGCAGGTTCATCAGTAGGGTTTAATTCAGGTGTAATTAAGGCTGAAGTTGGTATAGGCGGATCAATAAGGGCTGAATTTGACCGCACGGGATTAACGGATGTTGTTATAAAGACGGAGGCAGGCATTAGTCTGGGTACTGATATTATTGATGGCGGCAGCATGGCTGGTGCAGGTGTAAGCGATTTATCGTTGAATGTGGGCGTAAAAGGGCAAATCAGTCTGGTGAGTGGAAAATCATCGGTTGAAAGCACCGGATTACTTGATGGAGTGTTTAAGAAATAAAAACCAATATTATGAAATACATTATACTGGTTTCAGTCGTTTTCTTTACACTTTCTGCTGTTGCGCAGGATTGTACTCAGGAAATGTTAGCACAAAAACCAGGCACCTGGAAGGCTGGCATGAAAGGCTCTATTGCCGGAGTAACAGCAACTGATTTAGCCAGAGAGAAAGCATTACTGGCCGATATCCACAAAATGGTTTCATCTAACTATTCTCCAACAGGATGCCAGCTTTTATATTCAACGGCATTTGGGAAATATCCCATGGAAGGACAAACCTATATTGCTGATCCATACACTTATTCCATGTACATTCTTCGGTATTTATGCGATAAAAACAGCGAGGATAAATCGAAATATTACGTTGATATTTCGACGCCAACAACGGTAAATATTGTTGCCAATTCGATACCCTTTTTAAGTATTCTTTATGCCGCAAATCTTCCAGATGGGAATTTCAGGGGCTACCTAAAACTGGAAGAAAGGCCGGTTAAAAAAGACGGTTACTATTTTTTAAGCAATGAAAAGGTCGATCCAAAGCAAGAAATAGTTGAATACCGCTGGCTGATTACCTTCAATGATACACTTCCTTTTACCTATTTAAGTCGTAAGGAATACCTTCTGATACAGAAGAAAAGGCTGGAGAAATCGGTGAAAGAAAGTCCTGGTAGCGAGAAATATACGCAAAAATATTTCGACCGGATCAATGAGTTTTTATCAAGACCTGAAGACGAATTGAGCCAGGATGCCATTTGCATGTGGAATGATGAAGAACGGTTTGAAGGTTTTGTGAAGGAAGGCACCAGCGGATCGTTTATTGCCGTAAAGCCTAATCTTTCTTACTTCAGAAAAAAACTGCCCATGTCATCGCCCCAGTTTTTCACGGTTGTTTACAAGTTAAGTCAGGGAGAACCGGTATTTGAAGCAAATATTGCAGCCATCAAACAAGCCGTCGATTTTGCCAAACTCAGAGGCATGCTCGGAAAATAAACTAATAACGAAAATGATATGAGACGAATACTCTTTCTTGTTCTGGTCACTATTTCGGCTTTTACTTCGTTTGCCCAGAAAAAGCTGGTGCCTGTTTCAGAATCAGTCTTAACAGGGATTAAATTGCCTGAAGGTAGTCTTCAGGATAAAAGGTTGCTAAGTGTATCAGCGGCAAAAATGCTTATGGAAATGGAAAGTAAAAAAACGGGCAGATCGGTATCAACAATTGAAGTGTTCGTGCTTCCACCTGCCACTACCAGCGGATTCGATGATAATATGCTGGTTAATGAACTTTCTGAAAAAGGATGGCAATTTTCGGTTGTCGAAGACGATAACAACTATGCCTGGGTGCAAATGGGAAGCCGGTCGGTAATTATGTATTTTTCGATGAGTGCCAGGGAAACCAGTCTGTTTTTTGCCTTGGATGCCTCCGGTTCACAGAATTCTGTGGGAAATGAGACAAGGGAAATACAAACAGTAAATACAGTGTCCAACCCGGTTCAGCAACCTGTTAATTCATCCACAACTTATCAGGCGGCAGAATTTCTGAATCAAAAAGAGACTTTTGACCTTATTACTTACAGCCCACCTAAAAACTGGGAAAAGGAAGTCCATGAGAATCTGATCAGCTATAGTTTTGTGAATAATGCCGACAAAAGCTGGTGTCGGATTGGCATTGTTCGAAGTACAATCAGCCAAGGCAGCATCACCGAGGATTTGGGAAGGGAATGGGCCGAATTGGTTGCAAAACCTTATAACATTACCGATCCTCCGCATCTATCGGAGGTCTCGGAGGGCGATGGATGGCAGACTCAAACGGGCTCTGGCCAATTTATTTTCAATAACAATAAGGCCGCGGTAATTTTTACCACTTTCAGAGGTTCTGGCCGATTTGTGAGTATCATTTCCACTACCGGGAATCAGCGGTATTTAGATGATATCGAGCGGTTTATTCATTTCATTGAGCTGAATACTCCCAAAGAGAATCAAGTAGTAAAGGAGGAACCAACAACAATTCCTGTGCAACAAACTTCGGTGAATGGTTTTGCGTTCACAACTACCAATTTCGATGATGGCTGGGTGGCAACCGAACAGCCTGATTGGGTTCAGGTATCAAAAGCGAATACGGTGGTTCTGATTCATTATGCACAACCCAACATCCGCGATTTTAATAACCTGGACGAAAAAACTGCATTTGTGTGGAATACCCTTGTTGCACCACGATACTCAAATATTGCCAATCTCTGGATCAGAAAAAGCTGGTATGCCGATGGCGATTTTATGAATGGAAAATACTATGCCGAAGCCGACCTTACCGAAAATTCGAGCGGGAGAAAAGTCCATGTCGTTCTCTATAAAAGTGGTTCAGCGGGCAAATGGCTTGAATTTATAACACCCGATAAATCCACTTTTCAGAATCAGTTTGCTGTAGTTTATCAGCAGGATGGCACCAACTGGGATAAACTTTCGGTCATGGGCAACTACAACAAGTTTGCGGTATCGGCCAGTGATTTACCGGGGAAATGGACCAATGATTTTGGCGCAGCCATTCAATATGTAAATGTATATACCGGTTTCGACGCAGGTATGGATACCAATTCATCGAAGGAAAATTTTCTAATTGGCTCAGACTATAGGTACAATTGGGATTTAGGAGTTGCGAATGGCCAGGTTGGAAATATTAAATACCAGAGTGTAAAATCAACTGGCAAATTTTCTATGAATAGCAACTGGCAAATCACTTTTTCTGACATCGAAGGGAAACCACATACCTACAATGCCCATTTTTCCTGTATTAAAGGTTTGCGCATATTATGGCTGGATGATAAGTCATTTGCCAAAGTTCAATAATTATAAACAACTCATTTAAATAATAGAACCATGAAAAAATATTTTTGTATTGCAGTAATGTTAGGGTTTTACACGGTCTCGAACGGGCAATTTATGAATAAACTCTATAACAAAATAGAAGCAAAAGCTACGCAAAAGGCAGATTCCAAGGTTGATCAAAAAATTAGTAAAACCATTGACAAAGGAATTGATGGTAATGTAAATTTTCCAAAGAAAAACAATGAAAAAATGGGAAGTGAGGAGAATAAAGAAACAACATCCGGGAAAAATGAGTCGTCAGGGCCATCTTTGAATAGTATCAATCAGGATAAAACAGCATACAAATCAAAATTTGATTTTGTTCCGGGTGATAAAGTAATTTTATGGGAAGATTTTTCAGCAGATGCGATAGGAGATTTTCCTGTAAACTGGAACACCAATGGATCGGGGGAAGTGGTAACCATAGACGGATCGGATGGGAATTGGCTAATGATGCAGAAAGTTTCAAATTTCACTTTAAACAAGCTTTTGAGCCTTTCCGAAAACTTCACCATCCAGTTTGATGTAATGATTACAGTGCCATTTAACCGGCTTTCCAACCCTCTCTATTTCGGGATAGCCGATATTAAAAATCCCAAAACCTATATCAACTCTTCCCATCATAGTTTGGACGGCAATGACAATGCTGTATTTTGGATTTCGGTGCATCCGGGTGAACAGAAGTATAATTCAAATGGATTTGGAAACTATTTAATGTATTACAATTCCACAAATAATATCGTTACTGAAAAAATTGAAATTCCGGATTTTAGGGATGCTAAAGAAAAGCTTCCATTAAAAATTTCCATTTGGAAACAGAAACAGCGTATTAGGGTATATATGAATGAGAACAAAATAGTTGATTTACCTCGGATTTTAGCCGCAAATATGAATGTTAATGCTCTTATTTGGAAAACAGAAG
>CAIRSO010000748.1 GCA_903881215.1 uncultured Bacteroidia bacterium | reverse complement strand
CCGATTTTGTTCACTTTCAGATCAAAACCAACCAAATGCTGAATAAAATAGTTGTTTTCATCATTTTTGTGAGCAGTCTATGTAGTTGCTCAACTGAAACGAAGCCAAAAAAATCATCAGTCAAACCAGGCGATTCAAGGCAACCCGATGAGGCAACAGGTTTTGTTATTCAGCAGCTAAATGGTTATCAAAAGTTGACAGTTTTTGATCCCTGGCAAAAATCAAGCGACAACCAGTTCGATTATTACCTCATTGAAAAGGGAAAGGAGATACCTCCTGCACTAAAAAATCAGTCTATTTTCTATACTCCGCTGCAAAAAGTCGTTTGTCTCTCGACGACCCATATCGGATATCTGGATGCACTTAATGAGATAGTTACCGTCATTGGATTGTCGGGAAGCGCTTATCTGACAAATATTATCGTGAAGAAAGGGATTGCTGAAAACCATATTCGGGAAGTTGGCAATGAAAGGGGACTAAATTATGAGATGATTGTACAGCTCAAACCGGACGTTGTTTTTGCTTATGGAGTTGGATCTGAGATTAATGCCCAAATGAATAAATTACGGGATTTGGGGATTCCTGTAGTCCTGGTAGGCGAATATCTCGAGCAGACTCCGCTTGGGAAGGCCGAATGGATAAAATTTTTCGGGGCATTTTTTAATAAGAAGGTGCAGGCAGACTCAATTTACGAAAGGATTAGAAATAATTATATCAATATAAAGCGAAGCGTTTCTGATTTGAAGGTCAAGCCCACAGTGCTTACTGGTCTTCCGTTTAAAGATACATGGTGGATAGCGGGTGGCCAATCAAATTTGGCTGTTCTCATTGAAGATGCAGGCGGAAAATTTTTATGGGGTGAGAATCAATCAAAAGAGGCTTTTCCAGTATCTTTGGAAGAGGTTTTTTTGCGGGCAGCAAGCGCCGATTTTTGGATCAATTGTGGCAGTGTGAACAATTTGAATGAGTTGCTGGCATTCGACCGTCGATTCTCGGTACTTCCTGCAGTAAAAAATTCGAAGGTTTTCAATAACAACCTTCATTCAACACCTGCAGGAGGAAATGATTATTGGGAGAGTGGTGTTATCAATCCTGATCTGATTTTGTCAGATCTCGTGAAGATTTTTCATCCTGAGGTTGCTGCGGGGAAAGAGTTTTACTACTATAAGAAGTTGAAAAATGACTAGGGGACGGGGAGACAGGGAGACGGGGAGACGGGGAGACCAGGAGATTTGGAGATGGAAGGGAAGATGGGAATTTGTGCTTCTAACGCTGATTCTTGTTGTTTTTTTTCTGTTTGATCTTTTATCAGGATCCGTCCATATTTCATTATCTCAATCTATTGCTGCTTTATTTCATCCTTCGACATCAGACCCTCAAATTGCTGCCATCCTTTACCAATTCAGGATACCTAAAGCTATCACAGCGGTGATGGCAGGAGCTGCACTTTCTGTTGCCGGTTTGCAGATGCAGACGGTTTTTAGAAATCCGATCGCCGGCCCCGACATATTAGGCATAAGCTCTGGGGCAAGTTTAGGGGTTGCCATATTTGTATTATCTACAGGCTGGATTTTCAAGGGGGCACTGCTCTTTTCTACGGCCGGCTCGTGGGGAATTGTATTGGCCGCCTGGCTTGGAGCCGGCTGTATGATGTTGATTGTTGTTCTGATTGCTGCACGGCTGCGGGATTTGATGACGGTTTTAATCCTTGGTATACTGATATCAAGCGCTATATTGTCTGTGGTTAGTGTCTTGCAATATTTCAGCAATGAATCGACTCTTAAGTCTTTCATCGTTTGGACGATGGGAAGTTTGGGCAGTACAACCCGTGATCAGCTTTCAGT
>CAIRSO010000747.1 GCA_903881215.1 uncultured Bacteroidia bacterium | reverse complement strand
GGTCTTCAGTCTGGTGATCTTTAAAGGGGCAGGCAACGTCACTGAAAGTGGATTAATTTACCTGGTTGGGTTGCTGCCGGCTTTGATTTTCAGCCCTGTGGCTGGCTGGTTGTGCGACCGTTATGACCGCAAGAAATTAATGATCATCAGTGAAGTTGCTTCAGGCCTGGCGGTGAGCGGAATTATCTTCACAGAGTCCATCACGCTTCTGTATATATTATTGGCACTTCAGGCTATAAGCGGTTCCATCATGACTCCAGCGCGGCAGTCTTCTGTGCCGCAAGTAGTGGATCGTGAACAACTAACCCAGGCAAACGCTTTTCTTCAACAGATTTCATCTGTTGTTAAAATCTTCGGCCCTGTGCTGGCTGGCGGCGTACTTGCGGTAATGAATGCACATCAAGCAGTAATTCTGGATGTTGTCTCATATTTTCTTTCTGCTGGAATATTACTGCTGTTGCCGAAATTACTCCCCCCTCAACAAGCTGCACTGAAAAGTAATCCTGAAGATAAGCTGAAATGGACAGACCAGTTTTCACAACTGCTGCACCTTGATAATCAACTTAAATTATTGTTTGGCATGGCCTTTATGGCCATCTTGGGTATCGTCAGTATTGATATTTTGGCTTCCATCTTTACCCGGGATGTACTCTCAAGCGGCGAAAGTTATTTCGGACTACTGATAGGCATGATCGGGTTTGGTACCCTGGTCGGCGCGGCTACACTCATGTTAAGTAAAAAACCCTCCCATCCCTGGAGAGATGTAATATGGGGATTTGCCATAATGGCAATTTTACCCGCCTGTATGGCGGCAGGGTATCATATCCACGATCTTACGTTGATACGCATAATTACCATACCTGTGTGTGTGGTGGCCGGTTTTGGTATGGGAAGAAAACTGGTACAGGACAATACCCTTATTCAGACACTTTCTCCAACGTCCATGCTTGGGCGTGTCAGCGGTTTGTATCAAAGCACAATTATCGCGGCACAATTAGCGGGGACGATTCTCACTTCTGCATTGGTACCTTTATTTATACCGGTGGATGTATATTTCGGGTTGGTGGCTCTGTTAATTTTGGCCGTCTCGATTTTTGGTTTTATCTTTTTACAGTGGGCGAAGGGCACTAGAAAATCACCGCTTGAGGTTTCGGAGGATTAATCATGACATCAAATTCCTGGAAAGTCCAACGCTCCATCCTTTTTGAGCTGGACACGCTGTTTTCATTGGTAAATGATTATTTACCTCGTGCCAGCTTATCTGACTCGATCAACCATCTGCTGGATTCAATGCCAGCAGAGATGACACAGCAATTGATCTCCTTTTTGGGGCCAGACAAACAGTATTTTAGTTTTCTCTTTTCAGCCGGGTTTGCCGCAGGCACAGAATTTGAACAGGATTTTTCATTGGCAACCATACCCATCCGCAAAATGAGCCAGCAGGATTTCGTTCGACTTACCATTGCCCGGGCTGCAGAATATGGGATGGATATTCAGTTTGATCCATCCGTTTCGCTGGTGGATCAAATGAAACATGGTCATTTTCAAGTAATGCGGCTTTCAGGCCAGCGCATTGGATATACGGAGCAAACTGGAGAAATTCAGAATTTGATCCAGAGTTCAGAAATGGAAGCTCTCGCCAGGTTTTTAGTCGAAGGTGATTTGCACGACTCGTTCTGGCACTGGCTGGACCGTTTATATTATCAAATTTACCAACCCTGGCGCAGTTTACACGAAACGATCTTGAATGAGGAAGAAGAAAAGGCACATTTTTGTTTGGGAGCCGATACAGATCATTTACCCGTGGATTGGCTTCCCCAGGTAAACCCGCTGCGATTCTCGCCCATCCTTTTGGATGCAATGAAAAAGAAGATACTCAATGTTGTATTTCTCGTTGAGCCATTTCAATTGCCAGACGCCTGTTTTTTTTCTCCAGAAGGTTTGGTCACCACATTTGCAGACAACCCTGAAGTTTTTAATCAATTTGTTGATTTTTTAAACCATCTGTCTGATCGGTTAAAAGCTCTGGCGGACCCTAATCGGTTGATGATCATGAGAATTGCCAGAATATCCGCGAAGGACAACACAGAAATTGCCAGTTTCTTAAATGTGTCTCGCCCGACGGTCAGCATCCATGCCAAACAACTTCGTGAGGCTGGATTGATCAAGACATTTGAAGATGGTCGTTCTGTAAGGCACGAAGTTGTTCCTGATGAAGTGCGAGAACTCTTTCGAGATCTCCAACGATTTTTGGATTTACCTCAAGAAGATACATATCCTAAGAAGGGAGAAGAAAAAATCAGCAAAGAGTAATTCCGAAAAAAATCATTTTCTGTTAGCTATAATTGAATAATTGTAACTACTCAGGCAGGTGAGACAAAAGAAGGTAAATAAGGTGTAGCTGCGAGAGCTAAGCGCAAGACATCCAAGATTGGTTGCCCATTCTTGCGGGCAGTAGAAATGTAGCCACGGATCTGGCAGAAAAGATCGGCGCCATCAGTGGAGCGGAAACAGCCAGACACTTTTTGCTTTACTTTCATCATGCGAATATCGCGTTCTGCCTGATTATTGTCAAACGGCACTCTAAAATCGTACATGAAAGCTAGAACTGAATCTTTGTGGTCATGGAACTCATCCAATAGATTCTTGGCTGGGCTTTGTTTAATTCGCCCCCGCTTTTTTGGCTGATCTTCTGACCGTTCCGGAGGGGCATTGGCTTGCAAACCCCGTTCCACCCAATCCTCGTAGCGGCGATTGAAGTCAACCAACTGTTCTGCGGTCAGACAGGTCTGAGATGCCTGTCGAGCGGTATCCACCGCTTCTTTTATTTCCACGAGCAGACTCGCCAACTCGGTCACCCATTCTTGTGGGTAGCGCTCTTCCAAGAATTTCAGCCTGCGTAAGTGATGGGCATTGCACAACCCGTGCTGGATGGGATACTTGAAATAGGATTTCCAGCCATCATGAATAGCTCGGCCTTTCAGATTAGGCAAGATACCCATCGCATCC
>CAIRSO010000746.1 GCA_903881215.1 uncultured Bacteroidia bacterium | reverse complement strand
TTGTGAACCCCTTCATAAATGGAAAAAGCTGCCCCGACAAAGAAAAGTAGAACTGCTACCAGAAAACCCCAAAAATATTCCTCTTTCCCATATCCGAAGGGATGAATTTCATTGGCTGGTTTTGAAGATCGCTTGTTGCCAATGAGCAGAAAAACCTGGTTTCCACAATCTGCCAAAGAGTGAATGGCTTCTGCAAGCATCCCGGCGCTATGTGTAACAACCGAAACGATGAATTTAATGATTGTGATAAGGATATTGCTTCCAAGAGCATAAATTACTGCTCTCATTGAACCGCTGTGTCCGGACATATTTTAAAATTTGAAAAGCCCAAAAGTAGTGGTTTTTGGACAAATGATCACCTTACAACATTTATCCCTGAAACATTTGAGTAATCTGACGTTTAATCTCCAGCGGATCAGCATCCAGAGCAAAGACTAAATTGGGAGTAACATAAGTGATTGAATTTTCACTTTTGTATTTTTCAATTCCACCGCCGGTTATGTTTAGCATGATAACTGATTTCTTTTCAATCAATTTTTCGCTAACAGCTTTCATTAATGTGGCAATTGCGACTGCGGCGGCGGGTTCAACATCATTCCCTTCCAGTTGAAGAAAGAGCTCAGCAGCCTTTTCAGCCTCCTGGTTGGAAGCAGCCAAGATAGCTCCACCGGCATCTGTGAGGGCGTCGAAAAGTCCGCCTTTGATCGCATAGGGTGGTTTACGGTTCGATAGGACCTTGGCATTGATCTCTTCTACCTGCCTTCTAGCAATTTCGTCGTCCATTGGCAGCATTATGGGAGAATTTTGATCCCATGCCTCCTTTATTGGTAAAAATGGCGCATTTTGAGACAACATTAATTTCATTTTATTCCTTCCAAATCTGCCGTCGTCGAGAAATCTCAAATTGGCTTCCCACGCTGCAATGGCACCTGTTCCGCTTCCGATTGCCTGAAAATAGTAATCAGGAATGCTGCCAATAGTTGTTACTGCCGACAAAACCGTCGTACCCATTCCGTCGCGGCGAGCAACATTTTTAGCTCCTCCTTCCGGGTAAAAGCCATCCAGTTCAACCGCCAGATTCGACAAGTGAATGGCATCATAATAGTCTCCACCCTTTTCACAGGCAATTATTTTTACGCAAGTATTTAAAATACCATCAAACCACAATGCCTGAATATTGTCCAATGGCACGCACAATAATAATGGAATTTTATTTTCAGAACATACTCTTGCAAAGGCTCTTGCAGTATTTCCGGCAGAAGCAACGACCATCACACCATTTGAACCATTTGTTCTCCCACATACAGAATAGGCTTCGCACTCCTTGAAGGTACCGGATTTCATTAAAGCTCCCTTCTCGGGCCAATAGCCATTGAAAGTGATGTAAAGCTCCTCCAGACCAAGAAATTTAGAGAGCCCTTCGCTTTTATAAGTAACGGGTTCACCGGATCCCTGGAGGATGCGTTCTACAGGCAGCCAATCAGCATAACGATACAATCCTGAATACTCCGGATGAAGTGCGATTTGCTTTTTGTCATAAATGGCTCTTATTAAGCTCGGTTGGTGAGGCGACGGACATTGAAGTTCCCACATTTTGTCAGGAAATTCCTCACCGCAACAAAGGGATTTTAAATGATATGCTGTCGGGATAAAGTTTTTCATTGGATTGAGGTTTGAAGATTCCAAAATTAACTCATTTGACATCTCAGGCAACAAAAAACTGCTAAAATCGAGGGGTTTAATAAAAAAAAAGCAGGGAGTATGAAAACCTCCCTGCTTTACCTAACCTAAACCTAACCTAAATAACCTTTCAAAGTGTGAAAGGGTTCGTTAAATATTGTTATTGATCTTATCAATTACACAGCAATAATAACACTTTTTTGACCGAATTCCAAATTTTTAAGTGGCTATTTATGTCAAAAAATGTTAATTTTAAATTATTCTTTCATATTGTGGTATACATTGGTAACATCCTCATCTTCATCAAATTTACCAAGAAGTTTCTCAATTACAGCCATTTGCTCTTCGTTCAATTCTTTTGTTTCAGATGGAATACGTTCAAAATCAGCACTTACAATTTCAAAATTATTCTCCTCAAGATATTTTTGAATTGGACCAAATGCTTCGAAATCTCCATAAATTATAACATTTTCATCTTCTTCGAATATTTCCTGAACTCCAAAGTCTATCATTTCCAATTCAAGCTCCTCGATATCCAATCCCTCTTTGCCAACAATTTTAAACTGACACTTGCGTTCAAACATGTAATCCACACAACCGGTAGTGCCTAATGATCCATTTAATTTAGTAAAGTAACTACGAACATTAGCCACTGTTCTGGTAGGATTGTCGGTAGCTGTTTCCACCAACATCGCTATTCCATAGGGACCATAACCTTCATACACAACCTCTTTGTAATCGGCCTGGTCTTTCGAAGTCGCTTTCTTAATGGCTCGCTCAACATTCTCTTTGGGCATACTGGCCGCTTTCGCGTTTTGCATCAACACCCTTAAACGAGAATTGGAACTTGGATCAGGTCCACCAGTTTTGATACACATTGCTATTTCTTTGCCAATTCTCGTAAATGTTTTGGCCATTGCGCCCCAACGTTTCATCTTTCTGGCCTTACGGTATTCAAATGCGCGTCCCATAGTTTGAAAACTTTTAAATTTCGGTTTGCAAATTTAATGGATTTTGACAAAAACTGACTGCTCCAAGCAGGAATGTTTGAAAAGAACCCTATTATTGTTTACCAAAATCTGTAGAAAAACTTAATTGCTTTATATTGTATCTGATCACGTCCTGTAATGTCCGTGTCTGGTGTAATCCGGGGAAATTGATTAATTGTCTGTAAACAGCTCCATTTTTGATTTTTTCCAGTGGCATTCCAACAGGATTATGTTCGTTGTCAATGATCACCATGGACTCTTTTTGGGCCATTTTGTTGATATCACCTGCCTCCAAAGCTGCCGGACCGAAGACACCTTCTACTTCAAATCCCATTTCTTTTACGATAGATTGCTGAAAGAAATTTACAAGAACGTGGGCTGAATTCAGGCCTGACTTGTCTAACTGGGATTTCCCCTCTGTCATTATCTGACGTATTGAGTCCAAATTCTGCAAGGCAATTTTTTCGGTTCCCAATCGTTGGGCAATATCCATCACCGACTTCTCAATCGCTGCCATGCTGTAATCTGTCTCAATTTTTAAAAGGGACTCCTTTTTCAGATCCAGGCCTGACTGTAGCCGCTTGACCATTGTTTCATATCCGGCGTATATAATTACACTTGAATGAACCAGTACAGGAATATCAGCTGCTCTTAGTTCATATTCTGAAGGATGCTGCATTTCGAAAGGTGCCAGTACAACAATATTTTTTGCTCCTGCTGCTTTAGCAAAGGCAGCAGTCCAGGAATTGGTGGCAACAACCATTGAAGTATTTTTTACGGGCTCCTGGCATGCAATTAGTATTCCGGCAAGAATAATATATAGAGATATAATCTTCATTTTTTTTTCGTTAAGATGAGAATTAAAAAAACTGCGGAAGCAAATACCGCAATGGTAGAGCTTGCCGGAAGTTCAAAAAGAAGGGAGAGCAAAAAACCGATAGAAGCAAACAAACCTCCCCAAAAAGAGGACCATAAAACCATGCTTTTATAACTTTTGGCATGGTAGGATGCGATCAAGGCAGGTAAGAGCAGTATGGCATCCAGCAATAAAGCTCCGATCAGTTTCATTGCTGCTGCCACTGTAATCGCTGTTATCAATATGATGATGTAATAAAACCCTGTTTCATTTACTCCGGAGGTTCTGGCAATATCTGCATCAAAGAAAACTGCCCGAAGTTGATGCCGATAATATGCCTGAAAAAGTACCAGTATCATTGAAAAGACAATAGTGCCAACAAATTCATAATTATTCAAAGTATATAAACTTCCCCACATCAGGCTTAAAGTGTCTTTTGCAGGAACTTGAAAACGATAGATAAAAATAAAAGCGAGAGAAATGGAGAGAACCATAAAAAATGCGCTCAACTGGCCGGGGTCGGCTTTCAGCGAACGCGACATCCAGGTCATCAGAAGTACCAGAATGAGGTTGATGGCCATGGTGCCTCCAAAAGGATTTACTTCCATTGCAAGGGAAAGGGCGCCGCCAAGGATTGCTCCATGCATCAGCATAAATCGTAAAGGCAGCAGATTCATCCTTAGCAGATAAACACCGGTAATCGGAAAAGCGAATCCTAAGAAGATCAGAACGATAAAACCCTTTAATATAGGGGTGTATGAGAAAAGTTCTACCATAACTTTCCGTTTTTCAACGTTTTATGGGGCCATTTCAATTGATCTGTCCAATTAGAATCATGTGATACAAGCAGCATGGTAGGCGCTTCGTTTCTGCTAAGATCGATCAAAAGCTCGGCGAGTTCTTCTTTTCCCTTTTCATCAAGGTAGGAGGTCGGCTCATCCAACAGTAGTAATCTGGCATTCTGGCAAAGGCACCTGGCAATAGAAATACGCTGCTTTTCTCCGCCCGAAAGCTGGTGAAACATC
Organism: uncultured Bacteroidia bacterium; assembly: GCA_903881215.1. Classification (GTDB taxonomy): domain Bacteria; phylum Bacteroidota; class Bacteroidia; order Bacteroidales; family Prolixibacteraceae; genus CAINVV01. The sequence continues at coordinate 2,233 of CAIRSO010000746.1, read as the reverse complement.
TCATTACGTATAGAAAAGCAGCCGGTTTTACGCATGGCCAGTTCGATTCTGTATTCTCTTTCACTATTCGATATCTTAATACCACTAACACCTATGGCAACCACCTCCGCAGACGTTATTGGGAAGTTATTTCTGGTAATTTCCTGGTTAAGATAACCGGTCTGATGCCTGTTTTTCTGCCACGCTGAACTACCAACCAGCTCCTCTCCTATCAAAATGGATCCATGAACAGGATTGATCAAACCTAATATCGATTTAAGCAAAGTCGTTTTCCCACCGCCGTTTTCACCTTGAATAACCAGTTGTTCTCCTCTGCCCAGATCCAATTCAAGATCCTGAAGAATACTTTTTCCAGAAATCTCAACAGCTAGTTCTTTGATCTTTAAAGTAGTACCTTGAACTTTTCCGGCCCTTTTACGCAGAAAAAGGTAGGTTTCTTCCATGCTCATTTTATCCATAATCAAATCTTCGGTTCGACATTGAATATGATCAACCATCTGATTATAAGAATATTTAATCCCATATTGCTCAAATACAGGGAGAGCTCTCTCACTCAGCAATTCAATAAAACAATTTCGTATTCCCAATCTTACGATTAATGCAGCTGCCGCTTTCCCGGCAATTTTATCTTTTAAAAACAACTGTTCAATGGGAATGGCCGAATTAATTAAATATTGTTCCAGCTCAAAAAGTGGATACAGCCAGTGCTCATCACTGGTAAAAACTATTTGGTCGTTGTGCAATAAAATAAGTGAGTGTTCCAACTTTCAAAATTTGATCAAAAATATCTTTTTTGGCGGAGATAACTATGCATTTACATAATTACCGTCTGATCCATTTCCCTCCCGGGAAAAGTAGTAACCCGCTGACAAAAAATGCAGATAAAATAAGCAGGTTCCCAATTTTTACATCAACATATATGCCGGTTATCTTTCCTGCCAGAGCAATTAGTCCGCCAGTTAAAATAGCCAGGTTGCTCTGTAAGCGGTTGTTTCTAAATCCAGACAATCCAGCCAAAACAGGGAGGATAAATGCCCCTGAAAAGAAAGTAAGAGCTATCAGAAGAGACTGAACAATGGAGGTAACTTTGAGAGACAGTAATATACTAAAAAAGCCAATTATTACCAGGATATATTTCGTTTGCCGTAATGAAACCGGAGTATCGAGATCTTTGTGAATTACATTTGCCACTATGACTGAAGAAGTTAGCAATGTTGTTGAAGCAGAAGACATGACTGCTGAAAGGATCGCGGCTACCAAAATGCCAATCCCCCATTCGGGAAGTATGAAATTCAAGACAGAAATCAATGATGAACCTTGTTTAAAATCAAAATTAGGAAACTGATGTGCTGCAAATACGCCAAGATAGGTTATTAAAAAGGCGAAAGGGATTAAGATAAGGGCAGTATAAAGCACACTCAATTTTGCAACCTTTCCATTTCTGGCTGAGAACAGCCTTGTATAAATGTCCGGTCCAACCAAAAAAGTGGTCGAATAGGTCAAAAATAACACGAATAAATCCATAGGATGAAATGTTGCATTAAATGGAAACCTTAGTTCAGTCATCCTTCCCGGATTAACCGGAGCCAGAAAAAACAGATAACAGGCAATAGCCAGAACACCCAAAATGATAATAAATGATTGTGCCAGATCGGTTTTAATGACGGATACTTGTCCTCCGATGGCCGTATAAAAGATGAACAGCAAACCAATTCCCCAAACCGAACCTTCATAAGACAAGCCAAAAAAGCTGTTCATCACTTTGGCTCCTCCGATTATTTGGGCAGCAATGACTCCGATCCAGGCAATTGGAATGATAAAAGAGGCAATGATTTTTGCTTCCTTTCCATATTGATCACCTACTAATTGCGGAAGAGTATATTTCCCCTGTTGTTTGATTAAAGGTGCCACAAAAACCAGTAAAAGCAGGCCGAAAGCTGCCGACAGGAGCAACCAGGAAGCTGCCCAGCCCTGTGAAAATGCCAGGTCACTGCTTCCCAGAATGGCGCTGCTTCCTAAAATAGTTGCCAGCAAAGAACCAGTTATCTGCCAAACGCCTCCACTGTTTCCGGCCACCAGATAATCACTTGAAGTACGGATCTTTCGGGAAGAATAAATCCCAATTCCGATCATTCCCAACACGTATAAAATGAGAATAAGATACTTAAACACAGTTATGAGTTATGAGTTATGAGTTATGAGTTATGAGTTATAAGAAAGAGATAAATGGCAA
>CAIRSO010000745.1 GCA_903881215.1 uncultured Bacteroidia bacterium | reverse complement strand
GTATGGAACTCCATGTTGCATAAATTATTATCATTCTCTTGGGTGTTGTGAAGCAACATGTTCGTTTCATAATGATTGATGATTAAAATCAAATGGATAGAAACAGTTACTAATTTTTTTGATCGTTTGGAGCAAGATCATGCTCAAGAATTCAGATATGCAAGTTAATAAAAGAACTTATATTTCTTTTACCCGGATTAAGACCAAATATTGTAGATTGCATAGAGGATGATTAAGGAAACGGCAGGAAAATAAAAAATGTCCTCATTGCCGTCTAAAAACTTCCCCCTGAAAAAATTATTTTTCCGTTTTATTAATTTACCTTCGCTGATTCATTTTAAATACGATCAAGCACCCGTTATGTGGAAATATTTGACCCGGATACTTCTTCGCAACAGACCTGTCATCCTGATAATTATAGTTCTTCTCACTGCTTTTATGGGATGGAAAGGACTTGGGGTAAAACTTTCCTACGAAAATGCCAGTATTCTTCCGGCGGATGATAGCTTCATCATAGATTACAACGCATTCAAGAAAAAATTCGGGGAAGATGGCAGTGTCCTTGTAATCGGGGTTGAAAATCCCAACATGTTTAAGCTGAAAGATTTCAACCAATGGTACGACCTTACGGCCGACATGACCAAGGTTTTTGGAGTCGAAGGGGTAACTTCGATCACAAAAGCGGCCCTGATCGAGAAAAATGATTCCCTTCGCCAGTTTGATTTCAAGCCTCTGGTTCCGGTGAGGCCTACATCACAGTCCACCGTCGACAGCCTTAAAAACAAGATCCTTTCCCTCAAATTTTACGATGGCCTGCTCTTTAACTCAAAAACTGATGTCTACATTCTTGCCATCACACTGAAGAAATCGGTGCTGAACGACAAGATTCGCATGACAGTTACAGACAATATAGTTGCCAGAGCCGAACAATACAGTGCCCAAAGCGGATTAAAACTTCATTACTCAGGTCTTCCCTACATTCGCACAGTAATTGCCAGAACCATACAGCACGAGCTTTTCCTTTTTGTACTTCTCTCTATTTTGATCGCTGCTGTCATCCTGTACCTATTTTTCCGATCGGGGAAAGTAGTAGCCACCTCTTTGGTAGTTGTAGCCATAAGCATTGTCTTTACCCTTGGGATGATTGGTCTATTTGGCTTTAAAATAAGCATTCTCACAGGGGTAATACCCTCGCTGATAGTCGTCATTGCGATCGAAAACTGTATATACATCCTCAACAAATACCACTGGGAGTACCGCAATCATGGCAATAAAATTCTGGCTCTTTCCAGAGTTGTCAGAAGGATAGGCTTCGCTTCCTTAATGGTTAATACTGCTACTGCTGCAGGCTTTGCCGCATTTATCCTTGTGTCCAATCAAATGTTGCGCGAATTCGGTATCATCGCTTCTATCAGCATTATGATGGAGTACGCGCTATGCATCACCTTGCTGCCGATTATCTTTAGCTACATGGATCCACCGAGTGAAAAACATGTGAAACATTTGGACAACAATTTCTTCAATTCCATTCTTGGGAAGATCGAGTACATCATCCAATTCAAGAGGAAATGGGTTTTTCTGATGGCTGGAGTTCTATTGGTGGTTGGGATCATCGGCATGCTAAACATGCGTACATCCGGCAAAGTGACTGACGATATTCACAAGGGTAATCCGCTTTACCAGGACCTAAAATTCTTTGAAACACAACTTGGTGGTGTAATGCCTTTCGAAATATCAGTAGACACAAAGAAGAAGAAAGGTGTCATGCTCTTTTCAACCATCCAACGGATTGAGCAACTTCAAAATGTCATTTCCAAAAACAAGGAGTTTTCAAAACCACTCTCTGTTGCTGAGTTTGTAAAATTTGCCAAGCAAGCTTATTTCAATGGCAATCCGGAGATGTATACCCTACCCAATTCCATGGAAAAGACCTTTGTACTTTCCTACATTCCCAAAAAAGCGGAAGGGCAACAGCAATTGCTTACCTCATTCATCGACAGTTCCCAACAGATAACCCGTATCAGTTTTCAGATGGCAGATATTGGCACCAAAGATATGAACCGGCTGCTCGACAGTATCCGCCCCAAGGTAGATTCGATTTTTGCTAAGGCAGACTATGATGTGAAAATTACCGGCAGCAGCGTAATTTATGCCAGGGGAACAGAATTCTTAATAAAGCATTTACTAATTAGCGTCTTAATCGCCATTGGGTTTATTTCAATATTAATGGCGCTTATGTTTTCAAGTATCCGGATGATTGCTGTATCTATGATCCCCAACATCATCCCTTTGATCATAACAGCGGCCATCATGGGATTTACCGGAGTACCGATCAAACCATCCACCATCATTGTTTTCAGTATCGCCCTTGGAATCTCAGTAGACAATACAATACAATATCTGTCGCGATACAGGCATGAATTGAAATTAACCAACAACAACAGTGCGTTGTCTACTTTAAATGCTCTGCGTGAGGCCGGATTCAGTATGATCTATACCTCGATCGTTCTGGTTTTGGGATTCAGCGTCTTTATGGTGTCTAGTTTTGGCGGGACTCAGGCGCTGGGTTTACTCGTATCGACTACCCTCTTCATTGCCATGTTCTTCAATATCATTGTGTTGCCATCTCTTCTCATGGCACTTGACAAATACCTGGTAACAAAAGCATTCCAGGAGGAACCGGTTATTGATATTGATGAAGACGAAGAATAAGGATAAAGGATAAAGTTAAAAGGATAAAGTGGGGACTCAGAAGATTGGTAGGAGGAGCTATTAATTGAATTTCCTTTGAACTGAGGTTTTAGCACGTATGCTTCCAACGATATTCATTAATTCAAAGGACTCTTTCCCTAATTTGATCCATTCATCCTTGTTCTCAGTTATGGCAATTATAATTTTGATCCAATAATTTGATTCCCTGATTTCCTTTAAAACAATTGCCATTTTATTTGAAAAATCTGCCCTGGAGACTGCACCTTGTGCCTCCTCATAGTTTGCTCCGCATGATGAGGAGGATTTTAAAAATTGCCAACTAAAGACATCATACTCTTTCCCTTTTGGCAGGCGTCTTACTAAAGTGATTGCTTTAATTGTGAATTGAAATAACCTAAACTGAAGATCATTTTTAAAATCAGAATTTCTTAAAATTCCTTCCATAGTTTTCCTAATAAGTTACAGTAAATAACTTAGAAAACCAATTATATTCAATAAGAGTATTGATTATTAAGCTTTAAACGAATAAAAACTACCACCTGACCTCGGAGTCCCCACTTTATCCTTTATCCTTTATCCTTTATCCTTTATCCTTTATCCTTTATCCTTTATCCTTTATCCTTTATCCTTTATCCTTCTTCTCAGGCTCCCCGCTTCTCCGTGGCGAGAATCATCTTAATCTGAAGCTTGTTCCCGATGGCAAGCACATCAATTAAATCCTGAATCGTCAGTGAATTGTCGGTTCGTAAAACGATGGTCACATCGCTGATTTTTTGTTTGATCGCCTTGAGTGATCCTTCAAGTTTGTTAAATGGTATCTGCTCTTTGTCGATGTAATAATTTTTCTCCTTGGTGATAGAGAGGGTGATCTGCTTCTTGTCGAGGCTCTGATTTGAGGCTGATTTAGGCAGGAGCAGCTTGATCACATTCGGATTGGCAAAGGTTGCCACCAAAAGGAAAAAGAGCAGCAGGAAGAACATGATGTCATTCAACGATCCTGTTGCAACTTCGGGTTTAAATTCAAGCCTTTTCCGCAGCTTCATCTCAGTTGTGTTCAATGATGTTGATAAACTCGAAAGCGTCTACTTCTACCCTGTTCATGTACTTATCGATCATGATACTCAGAATATGGTAACCAGTGTAGGCTACAACACCGACAATCAGTCCGAGGCCGCTTGAGATCATTTTTTGGTAAAGTCCGCCGGAGATAATTCCGATGCTAATATTATCAGATAGTGATATATCGTAAAAAATTTTGATCACCCCCGCTATGGTACCAATAAATCCGAGCATGGGCGCAATCCCGGCAAAGAGGCCAAGATAGTGCAGATCTTTGCCCATTTTGTTCATTTCAATCTGAGCAGCAGTCTCAATGGAACTCTCCACTTCTTTGATTGGTTTGCCAATGCTCCGGGTAGCATGATAGAATATCCGGCTGTAAGAACTGTTACCAGCCTGTAATGTTGCAACAGCCTGATTCAAATCACCACTTTTAAGATAGGAATGGAAAGCTGAGACAATATTAGGTTCAGGTTTCGTATAACGCTTGATCTCAATGTATTTAACAATTATCAGGTAACACGAAATCAGAGAAATGACTCCAATTGGAACAAGAATCCAACCTCCTTTAAGCAGAGGGTCAATCCCATCAATGTTTGCTGCAGCAGGTATATTTTGAACGCCTAATTGTAAAATCATATGCCAATTTTATTGTGATAATTTTAGAAATCCAATACAATGTGTAAATTAGGAAATGTGTAAATGTGTAAATAAAAAACGCTTCTTAAGTAAGCCAAAATGATCCAAACAATTTCAACATTTTCAAATTCTTCAAGCTCCGGCGGATTTACAATCCGCTGGTAAACTTTGACCAACGGATTGCAAATCCGTTGGAGCGGGAGTTTCAAATTTTCAAGGTTGCACTCGCCCCCTCTCCCTCTCGCCCAGTCACCCCCTCCATTCTCAAGTCCCCTAGTCTCCTAGTCCCATAGTCCCATAGTCTCCTAGTCCCATAGTCTCCTAGTCTCCCAGTCTCCTAGTCCCCCAGTCTCCTAGTCTCCTAGTCCCCCAGTCCCCCAGTCTCCCTGTCTGAATTACGCCCACTTGCTCAACTGTTTAAAATTAGAGCGCATTTTTTTGATCCGCTGGAGATAAGTGTGAACAAACAATCTCCGAACCTTCGCAAACTCAATTTTCTTGAATGCATATCCTTCAGCCTTCAAAGCCTCAATGGCTCTGGGAAGAGCCCATCTCAAATGTTCTTCCGCTTTGTATGAGTCGTGAAATGTGATTATACTTCCTGACCGAACAAATTTCAGAACGTTTTCCAATACCTCCTCTTTTGTGATGTTGCCGTTGTAATCGCAAGAGATCACATCCCACATCACGATCTTATATTTCTGTGAGAGAAAGAGGTACTGACCTCTGGTGAGCCAACCATGAGGTGGCCGGAAGAGGTTGGACCCAATAAGTCGGTTGGCCTGCTCAATGTCTTTAAAATACTCAAGATTACTGGTTTTTAGTCCTTGCAGGTGGTGGTAAGTATGGTTGCCAACGGCATGACCATCTTCCAATATCTGTTCAAAAATCTCAGGATTACGAAATACATTTTCGCCTACGGCAAAGAATGTTGCCTTTATCTCATGTTCGTTTAAAATGTCAAGTACCCAAGGGGTTACAGAAGGCACCGGACCATCATCAAAGGTCAGATAGACTGCTTTTTCCTCTGCTGACATACGCCAAACAGCGGCTGGAAACCATTTTGTAAAAAATCCCGGCAGTTGTACCTGTAACTTGAACCTCATAATAAATATTTAAACCACAAGCGCAAAAATAACTATAATCTTCGAATTGCGTAAATTCTTTCTAGACAATCATTTTGGAGCACTGTTTTGCATGTCGGGCTGAATGACCGAAAACATCTTGGTAAGCTTCGTATTTATCTCCTTAGATAAATCCTTTTCACCATATTTTTCCGTAATAACCCCCAGTTCCTGAAGCAAGTAGAAGGCCCGCTGCATATCATCTGATACGGAGTCTCTAAACTTTGGTTCTAGAGAAAGATAATAGAGAATTTCCTGTTCATTGTTTTCTACCATCTGTTTGACAACCTCGTTCCCCTTTTTCACGGCAGCTGGTAACATATTGACCTCCATCGAAGTACGGTCTTTACCCATTTTGTGCATATCGAACTGAGCTGCTTTGTAATAAGCTTCAGCCATCAGGAAATTAAAATAGTTGTATGGAACTTTCTTGTTAGGAACCAATTCGTTGCAACGATCCAGTACCGCAACGGCCGAATCAGTTTTGCCCTCAACAACAAGCTGATCGGCCAACCTGACAAAATTATTCCGGATGTTCATCGACATTCTCATATTGTTCTCGTCGAGGTATACCTTTGGAGCATTCATGTTCCCCCATTTGAACTTGTTAATGATATTGTTGTACATGAGATTGGAACTTACCCTGCCGATCTGACCATCTTTAACTTTGGTCTTGATCGGTACCAGACGATAGGCAAAACCCTCGGCTTGAAAATATTCCTGAAGGTTGAGATACTTTTCCCTTCCAACAGTTACGGCAAAATAAATAGGACGTTTCCACTTGTTGTTGTTGATAATATCCAGGATAATCATCTCATCTTTTGAAATATAATTACCGGTCAGGTTGATATCGAGTTTATCGACAATCAAGGAATCATCCTTGGCCTCAACAGTTCCGGAGGCAAGCGCCGCTTGTTTGTCGACTGGGAAATAAAGCTGTTTGGAGGGCAGGAAAGAAGCGTTTTCTGCTTGCTGCAATTTTGTGGCGGGATCATTTGAACGGATAAATTCGAGCGCTTCGTTCAGATTGACCGGACGTTTGAGTTGGTCCAGCACATATACTATATCCCTTGTTCCTTGTACCACCTGATCTTCTGTAAATTTGATCGGGAGTGGGTCTGACTCATAATATTTCTTCCTCATCTGGTCGATGTACCAGTCGGTCTGCAGATAGCTAAGGTTACATACTCGCACGTCTGTACGGATACCTTCTACCTCTTGCGCATACCACAAGGGGAAAGTGTCGTTGTCGCCATTGGTAAAAATGATAGCATTCGGCGCGCAGGTCTGGAGGTAGTTTCCCCCAAAATCCCTTGCAGTATATCTGCCTGAGCGATCATGATCATCCCAGTTTTCGGAAGCCATCAACACCGGCACAGCAAAAAGTGACACCACCGTCGCCACTATGGCACTGACAGTTCCCGCCGAAAATTTTTTGAGCAGATCATAGATTGCCAAAACGCCCAAACCGATCCAGATGGCAAATGCGTAAAATGAACCGGCATAGGCATAATCCCTTTCCCGAGGCTGAAGCGGATCCTGGTTCAGGTAAATAACGATGGCGAGGCCAGTCATAAAGAAAAGCAGCATCACTACCGCGAAGTCTTGTTTCCCTTTTTTACCGGATTGATATTGGAAAAACATTCCCATCAACCCAAGGATAAATGGAAGCATGTAATAGGCATTTTTTCCCTTGTTTTCTCCCAGGGTTGGAGGCAGATGATTCTGATCTCCCAAACGAATCGCATCGAGAAAGTTAAATCCGGTTATCCAGTTTCCATTAAGTATTCCGCCAGAACCCTGTACATCGTTTTGACGGCCTGAGAAATTCCATAAAAAATATCTGAGGTACATATATCCCACCTGGTAGGTGAAGAAAAACTGGAGGTTCTCCCCAAAAGTAGGTTTCATCAGTGTTTCAGGGTCACCTTGGCGGTTGGTTGCCTGAATAGGTGTTCCTTTGATGCCAGCCCAATTTTTATACTCCTGCACATGTTCAGGATTAGAACTGTACATTCTGGGAAATAATGTACAAAAACGGGAGTCGTAGTTTGGAGCCTGTTTGTATTCGGCAATTACATACTTGCCATTTCTCATCACATAACTCGGATTACCTTGAATGTAAGGGTCTTTGCTGTCAAGCGGAGCATTGTAATACTGTCCGTATCCCAAAGGCCGGCTTCCATATTGGTCGCGGTTGAGATAAGAGAGCAGAGAGAATACGTTGTCCGGATTGTTTTGGTCCATCGGAGGATTTGCTGAAGAACGAATCACGGTCATGGCATAAGACGAGTAGCCAATGACAATCACCGACAAGGCAATCAACACCGTATTGGCCACAACTTTTTTATGGCGGTAAGTATAGATAATTCCGTAACAAATTCCACCTGTCAGGGCAATCAAATAGATAATTACACCACTATTGTAAGGCATTCCGATGCCATTGACAAACAATAGTTCAAACCATGAGGCAACTATTACGATACCAGGAATGACCAACCATATCATAACACCCAGAATGAAGAAAGATATTCCGGCGGTTATCAGGATCCCGTTTCGGGAAGGTTCATATTTCCTGAAATAATAGACTAAGGCAATGGCTGGAATGGCAAGAAGATTCAAAAGGTGCACCCCAATTGAAAGTCCAATCAGATAGCAGATCAGGATGATCCAACGGTTGGCATAGGGTTCATCTGCTTCATTCTCCCATTTCAAAATAGCCCAAAAAACCAGGGCTGTAAACAGTGATGAGGTACCATAGACCTCTCCTTCGACTGCCGAAAACCAGAAGGTATCAGAGAATGTATAAGCCAGGGCTCCTACAGCACCTGCACCAATGATAGTAATCAACTCAGGAAGTGTCTCATTTTCACTGGTAACTATGATTTTTTTTGCCAGGTGTGTGATAGTCCAGAATAAGAACAGGATGGTAAAAGCGCTTGCGAGTGCTGACATCACATTCACCATAACAGGAATCTGGGAGGAGGACATGGCAAACATGGTGAAAATGCGTCCAAGGATCATAAATAACGGTGCGCCCGGTGGGTGACCAACTTCAAGTCTGTAGGCAGTTGTGATAAATTCGCCACAGTCCCAAAAACTGGCCGTTGGTTCAATTGTCAGTAAATAGACAACTGCAGCAATCAAAAAAATTCCCCATCCAACAACCGTGTTGTAAAACTTGAATGTTCTCATCCGTATTATTTTATTCTATCCTAAAAGTAACAAAAAATTGAGATGCCAACAGTCGGCCACCCCACAAAACGTGCACGTTACTAACAATGCAAAATTCTTTGCGAAGATATAAAATCTTTGTCCACAGCAGAAAGGGTTCACAATGGCCGCCCATGGTTTTTAAAGTTTTTT
>CAIRSO010000744.1 GCA_903881215.1 uncultured Bacteroidia bacterium | reverse complement strand
TTTGAAAATTTGGTCATTTTTTCAAAATTGTTCCTGACAGGATTTAAACTGTAAGTATTAAAGGCCACTAATAAAACGTCAGTATTTCACCTGGTTCAATGACAATTGTTTCGGGAACTTTAAAGTTTTGGTTGCTGTGATAGGAACTAGTTCGCTCCACACCTTTGAAATTACTTGTATTCCACTGAATATCAAATGCAACTGGCCTTGTGGTTGGATTTAGGACAACCACAGTTTTGCTTTTCTTATCCGCATAAGCAGAAACCAGCAATGGTGAAGATTCCTGGAGCACTTCGACTCTCTTCATCCCTTTTCGTAAATGACGACTGAATGCGCCAAAGGTCCTGAGCTGATATCCTGATGCAACAGGCTGCATATCATTGGCGTGGTCCAGGGTAAACAAAGAACGTGTGGCAGCAAAGGAAGGCTGGGTATAATCAAGTAAAGTCCAGCAATACATGATGGCAATGGCATTCAGCTGAGCCATGTTTTTGTGGTACAGCATCGCATAGAAAAAGGCAATTTTGTAGGCATCAGTTTGAAGAAAAGGAGCATTTATGCAGATCTCAGTGGAAATGAAAGGCTTTTTCCCAACAAGGCTATTGAAATCAGCTATCCTCTTGTCATAATCATCCGGTGAGAATAAATAGCTCTGATAATCGTACAGATTAGTTGCTGCAAAATCCAACTTTTCCCAAACTCCAGGGTATTGCCGGAAACCTTTGAGAGCACTAATCCCATCCTTCAAAGATGAAGGATTACTAGAATGAATTTTAACATTTTTAAATCCATTTGCATCTAGCTGTTGGCGTAGGCTTATTGTCATATCACGCCAGGTCTCAGGGGTTTGGGTTACTTCATTCTGAATCCCTACTATTTCAGGTGCTTTCCCTGTCTTTTTCACAGAGGTCCTGCAATAGTTAACGATTGCCTCTGCATACTTCAGGCTGTTGAACATTCCATCATCATACATGAAAGCAGGAAGAGTCCAAAACTCGAATATGTCCATCCCTCCCAAAGCCCTAATCTTTTTTACATACTCAAAATCAGTTAGTTCACCGTTAGGAAAGTTATCTCCGTAATAATGTGGCAACAAATAGGCAGGATCATCCCAGTTGCTGAAGTCTGCCTTTAGACGAGTACTTGCAGGATATTCCCGTTGAAGAAGCAGGTTGTATTCTTTAATCAGTTTCCACCATTTTTCTTTGCCAGACTTGTTTAATGTCCAATAGGCAGATGGTGACAATATTCCGCCAAATCCAAGAATTTCCTGGTATTCTTTATCGGAATTAACTCTAATATGAATTTTTTTTCCTTGACGGGGCCGAAAGATACTACCAGCTATGATCCCCTTTCCTGCATATTTAAGTTGATGGCGGGTTAAATCGAATAAACAAGGTAATTGAACTATCAATTCGTCGTTAACCTTAAGGTTTACCAGTAAATTTGAATTGGATTCAAAACTAATTGCAGATATCTTACCTGAATATTTTGTCTTCGTCTCAATGAATTTATTTTGCGGATACCTATCAACTTTAATCTTTTTCTTATCCACATCAACCTCATTGAAGCCAAAAGAATCATAGTAACGCTGTGTAAGAATTATTTCTTCCCTATTGATTTCTATTGTTATTCCACCTTTGGAACCGGTGAAAATCCACTCAAAAGTACCCTCTTCGGGTGGTAAATCCTTAAACTGAATGGTTCGGACAAAAAATGCCGGAAGTATCTCCGCTGGGTATACAGAAGCATTTTGAACTGCCCCTCCCCAAATTTTTATTTTTTCCTCTCCAATGGAGAAATCAGCCGATTTTTCAAATCCATCGCCGGGATCTACCTTGTTATCGTTCAGTTTGACCTCCTTCACAAAAACCATTGGCCAGCTTTGTTGACCTCCTGCAAAAAGAATCGGAAAACAGAAAAGGACAGAAATCAGCAAGAATTTCATACTGTAAAGATTAATGGAATAGTTTCTATTGCTTTTTGCCGATTATTTCGGAAATATCGATCATGTAAACTCTTCTACCCTTTCCCTCGTGTGGAGATTCAAAAAACACTTTTTTGCAGACTGTTCCTTTACCTGAGGCTTTGCATAAACTACTGTATTCTGGCAAATAAACCAGGTCGATAACATTAATAAAACAAAAAAGTTCTTCATATTTAGTTTAAAAAAATGATTACTGTTTTCTAAGGGGGAATGCCCTTTCCGAATATTATGGCACTGCAATCCACAACATAAGTCTGCGGTTGTTTTTATATATGACTGATGCCTTTATTTCTGAACATAAAACACTATTTAACCCTGGAATGTGAATTAGAGGTCATAAATTCCGAAGGAGTCACATTTTTTTCCTGCTTGAAGGCTGTGCTAAAATAGGATTGTGAGCTAAATCCTGTTATGTCACTAATTTCACTCAAAGAATATTTTCCCGCGGCCATTAGCTCTATTGATTTGTTGATTCTGAATTTGCGAATATAAGCTACCGGAGAAAGACTGGTCAAACTCAAGAACTTTCGGTAGAAACTTGAGCGGCCCATATTTAAACTCTTGGCCAGCATGGAAATATCTAAATCAGTATTGGATAATTCCTTTTCAACAACGGCATTTAGTCGGGTAAGAAAACTGAGATCCAAATGATTAATCTCAGTCTTATTTAGATTTGGCATCATCCCGTTGAGAAAAGTTTTCTGAATCCTCATTCGATTTTTCAATTGGCCGTCGATGGCTGCCACAAGGAAATTCAAATCAAAAGGTTTGGGAATATAAAAGTCGGCCCCTGACTGCATCCCTGCAATTTGACTTGAAGTTTCACTCTTGGAAGTCAGAAGAATTAACGGAATGTGGCAAATTTCCTTGTTTTCTTTGATGCTCTTTGCCAATTCGTATCCATCCATTTTTGGCATCATGATATCTGAAATGACAATATCGGGATAGTGCTGAATGACCATTTTCAGCCCGATCTCTCCATCATGTGCCGAAATAACCTTGTAGTATTTTTTAAGACTGTCTACAAGAAAATTATTCAACTGAGGATCATCTTCGACAACCAGTACGGTCTTATCAAAATCGGATGGAATAACCTGTTCATTCAAAGTCTCAGAATCATAACTGAGTGAATTCAATTTCCCATCGATTAGGCCATCATCGGCATTGATAGGGACTGCAAAATCCTTTATTTCGAAAACGGATCGATCGTACGGCAAAACGAAAGAGAAAGTCGAACCCTGGTCTAACTTACTCTCCATCCGTATCCTGCCTTTATGCAATTCAACCAGCGATTTGGTAAAGTTGAGGCCGATACCGGTCCCTGAGTAATCGGGTTGGGTTCTTCCATCTGATTCAATTTGTTTATACCGGTCAAATATGGTATCCCATTCCTTTTCTTCAATCCCTGTTCCATTATCTGTTATCGAAACTTCAACATAATCAACCATTTGAAATTCAACGTTCGACACATATCTAGCTTTTGCTTTTTCACCCGAAATCTTTTTAATAACCACCTCAATTCTTCCTCCCTTATCAGAATGTTTGATTGCATTGAAAATAAGGTTGCTCAAGATTTTTTCAAGTTTATCCTTGTCAAACCAGAAAATAAAACTGTTCTCTTCCAATACATCGATCCTGATCTCCTTTTCTCTGGCATACAGGCTAAAAAGCTCCACAATTTTCAAGACAACTTCATTGAAATTTTCGTTTTCAAGCCACAATGAGAGAGACTCACTTTCAATCTTCTTGAATGTCAGCAATTGGTTGATCAGTCTTAAGAGACGATAGACGTTAATGTCCAGGCTCTGAACATATTCCTTAAGTTTTGGGCTCAATTTCTCCTGTTGTGAAAGTTGCGACACGAGTCCATATATCAAGGTCAACGGCGTTCGAAGTTCGTGTGAAATATTGGTAAAAAACTTCTGTTTCATCCCATTAATTTCACGTTCCCTCAGATGCTCATAATGCTCATTTTCGAGATTTTTTTTGTAGATAAACGTGTTTATTCGTAACCTGATAATGACAAAGACAATGCAAGCAAGAATGAGAATATAAAATATCCAGGCCCAGTAGGAGAACCATGGTGCGGGTATCACGTGAATAACAAGCTCTGCCTGATTCTTTGTCCATTCACCTGCCCTGTTTTTTGCTTTTACTTTAAACACATAGGTTCCTCTGGCGAGATTGGAGTAAGTAACCCTTCGCTGATTTCCAACATTGTACCAATCCTTGTCAAAACCTTCCAGCATATAATAATACTGCAACGTTCCGGAAGATAAATAGTCCAGGCCAGCATACTCGATGCTAAACAGTTTATCTTGATGGGTTAAGGTTATTTCACGCTCAAAAGGCAAAGCTTGCTTCAGTATTTTGTCGTTCTTTTTCGGAACTACGAGCTTATTTAAGATAAATAATTTTTCCAGTACTATTTCAGGAGATTCAATTCCTCCGGCATACATCTCGGATGGCAAGAAATAAGTCAAACCTGAATTTCCACCGAAATAGATGACCCCATCCTTTGCCTTAAGGGAAGCCTTTTCGTGGAATTGATAGTTATTGATACCATCATTGATTGAAAAAGTCTGAATGCTATTATCTGCTGCATTTAACCGCGCTAAACCATAGGATGTGCTTAGCCAAAGATTGCCGTTACTATCCTCCTCAATACCCACAATATCACCACTTGGCAATCCGTCGGAGACGCCAAAATTCTTAAATTCCCGGGCATTAAGGTCGTAGGAAAACAATCCGTAATTATAGGTACCGAGCCATAAATGCTGTCTATCCTGACAGTGTAATGTTATTGAATAATCACTTCCGGGCAGAGCGCCCTCCTTCTTAAATTCTAATTTTCTTGTTGCGAAAGTGCTAACATTGAGAATAT